>NZ_PDEQ01000003.1:300000-518372 GCF_002554795.1 Longibacter salinarum
CGTCGCCGACAACGCGATCTACATTTTCGCGCTGGCTACGTCGCTCTCGAAGATGGACGACCAGCTTCGCACCGGCGAGTACGGGCCGAAGTTTGAGCGCGATCGCGCCGCCTTCGAATACCTGTTCGACTGGTTCGACAACAAGATCCACCAGAACTTCGGCGAGATGCGTCGTAATGCCGACGAGAAGATGCGCGTGGCTGCAGAAGCCGCTCGCCGGTACAACGACACGCTCCCGAACAAGGAGTACTACATCCACGAAGGCTCGCCGCTCGGACGCGGGGCCGGCAAGGACGTGCCGACGGAGCACATCAAGCAGTTCCCGGGTGAAGGTCAGGATCCGCGTGCGATTGACCGTTCGCCGGGTGAGACCGCCGAGCTGGAGGTCGACGAGCTGGAGGAGAAGGCAGCCTCCGGCGATGGCGCGCCTGAAGAGCCGAAGCCGGCTGCAGAAGATGGTGTGGCATAAGGCAGTGTGAACGTATGAACGTGCGAAGGTGTGAACGTATAAAGGCCCTGCGGTGGTGATGTAGGGAATCGCGCCTTTGATCAAACGAAGCGCCCGCTCCCAGGATGGGGGTGGGCGCTTTTGTTTTTCCTACGAGGGATCGCTTGGCACCTCTGCGCGAGGATATTAACGATGCGTCGGAGCGGAAAATCAGGTTTTCGGCCCGGATTCCAGATCTCTCGCTTTTTGGCTGTGTCCGGTGTGAAATGAATTTGTCGCTATACAAGACGAAGGATCGGTGGGCATTTTACAGACCGCGCGTAATTCTGTGTGCCCGACCGGTACTACCCACGTCTTTCTTCATTTGTTAAATATGCAAATGCCTGACGATACGACGAAGAATCACAATCATCCTCCATCGGTTTCGCCGGGGGATTCCATCGCGGATCGCGTCCGTAGAAACCCAGGCGGCAGCGTCCTTCGGGATGTTCTGACGTACACGGCCCAGGCTGCGCTTCTCGGGGCAGTCGCTGGTGCCGGTGTTGCAGCCGTGCCTCAGACGGCAAACGCACAGGCGGACTTCACCGAGCGACCTGGGACGAACAACCCGCTCGATGGCGTTGACGTTGGCGACAACAGCACGCCGCAGTTTTTCGATTATGAGAGCGATGGCGACCTCGACATCGCCATCGGTCGCGCAGATGGCACCATTGCCTTCTTCGAAAATACCGGGTCCGCAACCAGTCCGAATTATGTGGAGCAGACGGGGTCGTCGAACCCGTTTGACGGGGAAGATGTCGGAGACAATGCCGCCATCGACTTTGGCGACATTGACGGAGACGGTGACCTCGATATTGTAGCGGGCAAGAATGCCGGCGCTCTTCTATACATCGAGAACACGGGTTCTGCTACGAGCCCCAATTATGTTTCACAGTCCGGTACGGACAACCCGTTTAACGGTATCGGGGTAGGGACGAATAGTGCTCCGAAGCTCGCTGACTTCGATGGCGACGGGGACCTGGATGTTGTTGTCGGCCGTGCCGACGGGACGCTCGCGTACGTGGAAAATACAGGGTCGGCTTCCAGCCCGAACTACGTACAGCAAACCGGAGCGTCCAACCCATTTGATGGTTTCGATGCCGGAGACGATTCCATACCGGGTCTCGCAGATATCGATGGCGACGGTGATCTCGATCTCGCGGTCGGTAAGAACGAGTCGACCGTGAGCAACTCGATCACATATTTCGAGAATGTTGGCTCGGCATCGGACCCAGACTATCAGCAGCGCACGGCATCGGACAATCCGTTCGACGGTTTTGCAGGCACTGACAGTGCGCCAGTCTTCGGCGACGTGGACGGTGACGGAGACGTTGACGCTGCGGTTGGGGCCGCGGATGGGCAAATCCGCTACCTGGAAAACACGGGCGATGTTACCCGTTCTGAATCGTTCGTCGAGGCCGAGAATAATCCACTGTCTGGCCAGAGCTTGACCGATGGCAACAGCGCGCCTGCCGTAGCCGACCTCGATGCCGATGGCGACCTCGACATCGTAGCCGGGAAAGGCGATGGTACGCTCGTTTACTTCAAGAATACCGGGAGCGCCACGAATCCATCGTACAGTCAGGAGTTCGGCGTCCTGCCCGGCAATGACTACGGTGAAGACTCGGCGCCACTGGTTGTCGACTTTGATGCGGATGGCGACTACGACATCGCTGTCGGTCAAGGGGATGGCAACGTTAGTTATCTCGAAAATACCGGTTCGGTCACGTCTCCTTCGTTCACCCAGCGTACCGGATCTAGCAATCCGTTTAATAGCATCGCGCTGCTCGACAAGTCGAAGTTGACGACAGCCGACATTGACGCGGATGGCGATCTCGACATTGTTGCGGGGAAAGGAGGCACGGATTCGTCCCTGCTCTACTTCGAAAACGACGGATCCCGTACGAGCCCGAACTACGTGGATGCCACGGACGGGAGCGCGTTCGATGGACTGACCGCGACCGATGGAGCGCCGGAGTTCGATGACGTCGACAACGACGGCGACTACGACCTAACCGTTGGTACCGGTAGCGGTGCGGTGAAGTACTTTGAGAATACCGGAACGAAGACAAATCCTTCGTTTAGCGAACGCACCGGGACGGACAATCCATTCGCCGGCGCGACGCAGAATGGGCAGACCGCACCACGGTTTGCGGATCTGGACGGCGACGGAGACCGCGACCTCGTTCTCGGTCAGGATGATGGATCGTTCGACGTCTATCGCTACGGCGACTCAGACGTCCTTCCTGTTGAGCTGACGAACTTCGCGATTCAGCCGGATGGGAATGCGGCCATGCTGACGTGGTCGACCGCGTCCGAGAAGAATAACTCGGGCTTTGAGGTTCATCGGATGCTCGGCGGAGGCATGTTCGAGAAGCTCGGCTTCGTCGAAGGTGCAGGTACGGTCAGCACGCCTCAGACCTATCGGTTCCGTACGGACGATCTGCCGAACGGCACACACCAGTTCCGCCTGAAGCAGGTCGACGTGGACGGCTCGTCCGAATACAGTAAGACGAAGACCGTCGAGATCACGATCGATAGCAAGTACGAGCTCACAGCGCCGTCGCCGAACCCTTCGAGTGGGGAAGCGGCCGTGAAGCTCACCGTCGAACAGGCTCAGAACGTACGCGTCGAGGTGTTTGACCTCCTTGGCCGCCGCGTCTCCGTCGTCTTCGACGGTCAGATGGGCGCCCAGAAGGAACAGCGCTTCCGCGTGGGCGATGACCTGAGCGCAGGTACGTACTTCGTGAAAGTGACGGGCGAAGGGTTCGAGAAGAGCCAGAAGTTCGTCGTGGTACGTTAACCTACAGCGCAGCATGAGGCATGGAGGCCGGGGCGGTTGTCGCTCCGGCCTTCTGTCGTTGATAGCGATGTAAGTTGATCGTGACGTAAGCGACAGATAGCCTTAACATGTAGCGACGCGTTTTCCTCGAAGTGACTTTCTCTACTACCCCAAGATTGTATGTCTTCCTTCGCGTCCTTTCCACCAACCGTTTTCCAGGGATCCGGTGATCTTCGGGACTGGCTACGGGAAACGGGGGCCAGTCTTGCACTTGCTTTACCCCGCTACAATCGCCTGGCTGTTCTCCGATCGGGGGCGACCCCGCAAAAGCAATCGAGCGAAGCGGTCCGTGATGACGAACGTCACGATTCTGACGCTCTGGCCGTGTCGCTTCATACCATCGAGACCCCGATGAAACTTCGGTCGAATGCGGAGCGCCTCTTCGTGTCGACTCGCCACCAAATGCACGAGTTCACCAATGTGCTTAGTGGCGATGCGACGTATCAGGGGCACGATTCTGCGTACATCCTTCGTCGTTCACACACGACAGGAGCGATTGGTGCTCACGATCTCGGATTCGGCGTCGACGGGGTTCTTCGGTTCGTGACGGCCCGCTACAATGCCGTTGCTGGACTCGACGACGTACACAGTTTCCGGTTGAGGTGGCAGTTGTCCGATCTCCGCGAGGAACTGCTTGGTTCCGACGCTCGACTGACGGGCATGGCTTACGATGCCGACGATCGGCCACGGTTTGCTGCTGTGGAAGGGATTCAGCCCAGCTCAAACGACTCAACGTCGACGACGGGAGGCATCGTGGATGTAGCGTCCGGGGACATTCTGGCGTCTCAGCTAGACGCGCCACAGCATCCTCAATGCTACGACGGGAAGCTGTTTTTCGTGACAAGAGGGGACCGCAGTCTCTGGTGGAATCCGACGGAGCCCGCAGGCGAGCCCAAGCGGATCGCAACACTGCCCGGCTATCCGGTCGACATGGACGTGCTCGACGGATGCGCGATCGTCTCTATTTCGGCGACTCCCCCCGATCGGTCACCGAAAGAGAATGGGACAGAGGCTTCTCATCACGCGCAAGGTGATGACCTCCGAAACGGACTTTGTGTCGTCGATCTGTCGACGGGTGACGTGATTGCAGAAACGCACGTCGCAGATACGCTCGGTCCAATCTCTGGCGTGTGCGTGCTCGACGACGCGCTCCATCCGACTGTTCTCACGGCGGATGACGATGAGCTTCGCCGCACAATCACGTTTGCGACGGATCAGGGCGCGGTGTATCACCGACTCCCTGATTCCGCCTCGTCCACATCCGGGGACAAGACTGAGGCTCACGCTGCATCGGCAAACGCTGAATCGACTCCGACATCGGCTGCTCCCGCTCCGTTTTCGGGGGGCTCTATCGATCAGTTAGACCTCGACCTCTCGGAGGCGCGCCGGCGTGACACTCGTGTTAGGGCGGGTCAGCCATATCAGCTCTTCGCCGGGCAGATGCTGGCAAAAGATGTGATTAGCCGGTTTCAAGAGCTCCTACCAGGTCGATTCGTGCGGCGGGTTAAGACAGGAGCGGTGAGCGGAGATCTTCCGCTCGTTGGAGTCGTGGCGGTCGTTGGAAAACGCCCCATCGGGATCGCCGTCGCCGCCATCCCGTCGAATGCTTCAGCCTCTACGTTGCATGCGTTGAGTGTGCTTCCGGCTCAGCGCGGTCAGGGTGTCGGAACGGCGTTGTTGCAGCGTCTTGAAGCGCTTATCCAGACGGGCGGAGCAGAGGAACTGCAGGCCGAGTACCGACAATCGAATTCCTCTCGACAGGCGCTGGAACGCGTTCTTGAAAAATCTGGATGGGACGCGCCACGCGCGAAACGCAAGCTCTATCAGGGAGATCGGGAAAACATTCCCAAACCGTTCCTGGAAACGTTGGCAAAGCGATCCCTGCAGGCCGGTGAGCTGTTTTCATGGAGTGACTTGACGACACAGGAGAAACAGAATTTGCAGGGTCGACTACGACCGGGGGCGGAACGGTCGATTCCCGTCCCTCTCAGTCCATTTCAGCTCGATGCCACGGTCGATTACGACTGTAGCCTAGGTCTTCGGCACGAGGATCGGGTGGTGGGCTGGATGATTACCCATCGCCTCGCACCAGAAGTTCTTCAGTACACATGCCTGTACGTCGAGCCGGACATTCGGGGGCCGGGTGTGGGGCTCTCGCTCCTTGCTGAAGCTATGCGTCGGCAGGCCGAGCGGACAGACATTCCCCGCTTCATCTGGATGATCGATGCCGAGAACACACGAATGCATCGGTTCGTGGAGGGACGCCTTGCCTCGGTGATCGATAAGCAGGATACGTTACTTCACGCCGTGACCCGTTTTTGATGGTTATCTTGGTTGAGTAGGGGCGTTGTCTTCGGCCGGCCGTCGCCCAATCCAGTGCGAAGCCAGCTGGCATTCACGCTCGGCATGGCAGAGAGCCGCCCGGTGCGGATCGTGATGTACGACCTCCTCGGCCGACCGGTCGCGATGCTGTACGACGGCACGCCGACAGCGGGGCAGGAAGAGACGCTCACGCGCTCGCTGCCGCGCCTCCCGAGCGGACGCTACTTCCTTCGTCTCGAAGGCGAGTCCGTAAACGCCGTCCAACCCGTCACTATCGTCCGGTAGCGCACGTGCCGTGAATGGCAAAGGCACCCGTTCACGCACCATTTTCTGAGCTAAAAGAAAGGGCTGCCCCTCCACGATCGGAAGGGCAGCCTTTTTACGTCATCTGAAGATGTTGATGAATCAATACGTCGACACGTCACCACATCCGTACCTCAACACGTTTATTCGATCGTGTCAAATCCGGTGTACGGCTGCAGAACCTCTGGTATCAGCACGTTGCCGTGCTCGTCCTGGTACTGCTCGAGAATGGCGGCGACAATACGGGGAAGGGCGAGCCCACTCCCGTTGAGCGTGTGGACCAACTTGGGTTTTGCTTCGGCTTCCGGGCGGTAGCGAATCGCCATCCGACGCGCCTGGAATGCCTCGAAGTTCGAGATGGACGAGACCTCCAGCCAGCGTTGCTGGCCCGCGCTCCAGACTTCCAGGTCGTACTTCTTCGCCTGTGTGAATCCCATGTCGCCGGTGCACATCAGGAGACGGCGGTACGGCAGGCCGAGATCATCGAGCAGGGCCTCGGCATTTTCGCGGAGCGATTCGAGGGCACGGTAGCTGTCGTCTGGCTCCACGACGTGAACGAGCTCCACCTTATCGAATTGATGCAGGCGGTTCAGGCCGCGCACGTCGGCGCCGTGCGACCCGGCCTCGCGGCGAAAGCACGGTGTGTAGGCGCACAGCTTGACGGGAAGCTCATCGGCCGAAAGAATTTCGTTCCGGAAGAAGTTCGTGACCGGGACCTCGGCTGTGGGAATCGGGAAAAGCTCATCCCGCTGAATCTCGTACATCAGATCCTCCTTGTCCGGCAGCTGACCGGTACCGCGGGCGCTGTCCTCGTTGACGAAGTGCGGGGCCTGTACTTCGCGATAGCCGTTTTCCTGCGCTCGGTCAAGAAAGAAGTTGATCAGCGCACGCTGCAGACGGGCACCCTTTCCAAGGTAGAACGGGAAACCCGCTCCTGTGACTTTCGCGCCTCGCTCGAAATCGACGAGGTCGTGCTGCTCTGTAATCTCCCAGTGCGGCTTTGGATCGAAGTCAAACGTCGGCTTCTCACCAACCTCCGCAGCCACCTCGTTGTCCTCCTCCGTGGCGCCGACCGGAACGCTTCGGTGCGGGACGTTCGGAATCTCCAGCAGAAGCCGCTGCTGCTTTTCCTTCACCTCGCGAACCGTTTCTTCCAGCTCTTTGACGCGGTCCTTGAGCCGACTCGTCTCCTCAATCTTCTCCTGCGCCTCCTCGTCCTTGCCCTCACGCTTGAGCTGGCCGATCGAGCGGGAGACCTTGTTTTGCTTCTCCTGTGTCTCCTGCATCTCCGTGATCGCCGCACGCCTCTCCTCATCCACCTCCAGTAGCTGGTCGACGATGGCCGGATCCCCCGCGCCTTTCGCCCGGATGGCCTCCTTGATTCGCTTCGGCTCTTTTCGGATGCGTTCGATGTCGAGCATACGGTACGATTCGGTGGTCGATAGATAAGGGCAGAACGGGGACGCTAACTATAAAACGTACGAAGCGAATTCCACTCCGTCGTCAAAAGGTTTTCGAATTGCGGATTGCGAAATGCAAAGCGTCGATTGGGAAATGCGGATTGTGAATTAAGGATTCCGGATTAGGTACGTTCGATTTTACGTACACTTCAGGAGCCCGAGAACGAAGCGCCGCTTTCCCATGGAATAGCACATAGGCCGTGGAAAAGAATCCAATCCACCATCCACGATTAACAATCGACTGCGTCACTTCATCTCATCCCGCACAGCGGCAAGCCCATCCCGCAGCGAATGCGGCGAATATCCGAGTTCGGTTTCTCCTTTCAGAATAATGAATCCGGTTCGCAGGGGACGATCGACGGCATCGTCGAAGTAGTCGCTCGAAACGGGACGGATGAGGGTGTCGTCAAGGTCGCAGACATCGGCGACGGTACACGCGAGGTCGTAGACGGACACGAGTTCGCGTCCAGAAAGATGGAAGACACCGTCTTTCTCGAAGTGCAGAAGACGCTCGATTCCCGTTGCGAGGTCGACAACGTACGTCGGTGTTCGGTACTGATCGTCGACAACATGAATGGTTTCGCCCCGAGACAGGGAATTGACCACCCAGAGCACGAAGTTGGACCGGCTGAGGCGGTTGGCAGTGCCGTAAAGAAGGATGGTTCGCACGATCGCCCATGAGCCGAGGCCGGATGCGCGGACGGCGTTTTCCCCGGCGAGCTTCGAGCGTCCGTAGTAATTTACCGGGTCCGGGCGGGCAGATTCGTCGTATGGACCGTCTTCGCCATCAAATACAAAATCGGTTGAGACCTGGACGAGACGAGCCCCGATCTTGCGGCACTCGTTCGCGAGCGTCTCGACCGCGGCTGCATTCACATTCCAGCACCGCTCTCGATGATTCCGGCACTCGCCGACGCTCGAAACCGCAGCACAGTTGACGACCACGTTCGGCGTGAAGTCCTGGAACGTCCTGTGGACGGCCGAGGCGTCGGTGACGTCGAGCGGCGCGTACCCGAACGACCCTTTGTCAAACCGGGGGCCATCATCACGAGCCGTTGCCAGCACATCGTACTCTGGCAGCCGGCTGAGTCGCTGAACGAGAGCCTGACCGAGCAAGCCATTCGCACCCGTTACGAGTACGCGATTGTACAGCATCGGCGACGGAGATAGACATCAGAAATGAGGGCAGTGCGACAACGCTGGCGTCGGACAGCAGGGTTCGACGTTTCACGTTACAAAGATGCACGGGAGAGAAGGACGCGGTGCAGCGGAGTGGGTTGGTCCGGTCCTAAAAGTAGTAGCGGAGTCCTACGCTACCACCAATGCGCGGTTTTACGTCGGGTTGGACTTGGAACCGAGGAATGATCTGGAGAAAGACTTCAAAGTGCTCGGCGTAAAAATTCAGACCGCCGATGGAACTGACGCCCAGGATGGGCGCCGGTTCGGTGGTCAGCTGTTCGGCTCCTCCGATGAGGCCGGGTCCAAAATAAATCCAGAGGGGCGATTCCGGGATGGGTTGTTCCCAGACGCGGTGGAGGTACAGGACGGCACGGTCGTCGAGGTCGGTGCTCACGAGTAGATCGTACGCTATGCTGTCCTCGCGGTACAGCTTCACGGAGGCACCACCGGGCAGACCGGCCTGTCCTCCCACGCCCAGAGCGCCGATCTGCCGCTGGGCGATCGCATCGGTTGGCCATGCGATAAGAAGGAGCACAAGGACAGGGATCCCAACACAAGCGCCTCGACCCGAGAGGGAAACCACTAGCTGTCGAAACGGAGAAGGAGGTGGAGGGGTTGCCAGACGGGTCGTCATCAGGAGTGAGATGGGGAGGCCTGAATGGCGGCGCGCATGTCCTCTCGCAGATTGGTTGCATCCTCCAGACCCAGACGCCCGGCGAGCACGAGGCGGATTTCGCGCCGCTTCGCCGCGGCATCATATCGTTCCTTTTCCTCTTCGGTCTCCGGTTGGATCGGTGGGATTTCGACAGGGCGGCTTTCGTCGTCGAGTCCGACGAACGTGTAGAACGCGCGGTTGGACTTCAGCTTCGTCTGCTGCTTTGGGTTTTCCGCCCAGACGTTCAACTCCACTTCCATCGACGTCCGAAACGCCCGGTTGACCTGGCTCTCGATGACGACGACATCCCCGCCTCGAATGGGAGCCTGGAACTCGACATTGTCAACAGACGCCGTCACGCACACGGTGTTGGCATGACGCTGCGCCGAGATCGCTGCGCATTTGTCCATCAGGTGCAGTAGCCGGCCCCCCATCATGTTGCCCAGACTGTTGGTATCGTTGGGCAGGACAATTTCGTTGATAATGGCGCGGGAATCCGCAACCGGCTTGGCCTTGGTCGACGACATAGAGGCAGAGAAGCGAAGGGAGAAGGGGAGGCGATTCGGTCATTCAAAACGTACCCACGACACAATAGCAAAGGCCACCGAAGCACCGACGCGCTTACGTCTTTTGCTTCTTTTTCTTCGCTGCGGGAAAGAGAATATTGTTGAGGATGAGCCGATATCCCGGAGAGTGCTTGTGGAGGGCAAGATCGGTCGGCGGGTCACCGACGAAGTGTTGGTAGTCTTCCGGGTCGTGGCCGGCGTAAAACGTGAAGGTGCCCTGGCCAAGCGTCCCGTGCAGGTAGCGAACCTGGTCACGGTTGGGCGCTTCCGCGAGAATCACAACGTCATCCTTGACGAGGCTCTTCTTGAACGCGGTCGTTTGCCCGACGAAACCCTTTACAGTCGCAACGTGGTTCTGCGTGAGCATTGTTGGCACCGGATCCCATTTTGCACTGAACTCGAACAGGGTGAAGTAGTCGAGCGATGGGTCGCGGAGCTGGGGGGGCGGTGGCCCAACATCGATGTTCGAGTGCTCGTACTCGTGCGGGTTGAAGTTCGGCTGGAAGTTTTCGAAGGCGATGGTGTTCGAAAAATCAAGCTTGTCTATCGCATCCGGGTCGACCGGATCGCCGTCGTATTCGCGCGGCACGATGTCCGTCTGGTGTGCAGCGAGAGCGATGTCGAACGTGTCCGTTCCCGAACACATCGAGAAGAGGAAGCCGCCCTGTGACACGTAGCCACGGATGCGTTCGGCGACCGCGAGTTTCAGTTCGCTGACCTTGCGAAAGCCGTGCTTCCGGGCGAGCGTCTCGGCTTCCTGCTGCTGCTTGATGTACCATGACTGGTTGCGGTAGCGGAGAAACTTCCCGAACTGGCCGGTGAAGTCTTCGTGGTGCATGTGGACCCAGTCGTAGTCCGACAGCTTCCCGTCTAGAACCTCCGCGTCGTAAATCATGTCGTGCGGCACTTCCGCGTACGTCAAGGCCAGTAGCACCGCATCGTCCCAGGGGAGCGTCGCATCGGGCGCGTACACGGCGATCTTCGGTGGCTTCTGCAGCCGAACGACGGACATGTTGCTCCCCTCGGCTTCGACTTCGGAGATCACCTTCGAAGCCGTCCCGCCGTTCAGGAGCTCGAAGGAGACGCCGCGGACGCGGAGCTCTTGTTTGATCGATGGAGAGGCGGGCGCCATGAACGAGCCCCCGCGGTAGTTGAGGAGCCAGTCGACATCGATGCCCTGCTCCAGAGCCCAAAAAGCTGCACCGTATGCCTTGAGGTGGTTCGTCTGCCGGTCATCCATCGGGACGAGGATGTCCTCGCCGTGGGCCGGGCGTACCGCGAGCATCAGCACGGGCACCAACAATACGAAAAGCCATCGAAGCCCCGCTTGCTTTGAGGGTGCCACTGCTGTTCGATGATCGAGAGAAAAACGCATGTCCGAACCGCGTCGCGCGTGGGAGGGAAGAATGTAGAGCGGTGATTCACAACGCTGAAGCCGGAAAGTCGTTCACTTTCGTGGGACCGATCGCGAGGGATACACCCATGTTCGCGCTACCAGACGCCGGAACATGAACGGTGCTCCGTGTATCACGCATGGGCCAAGACCCCGGCACCGTGTCCGGCCCTGTTCACCCTCTTTCCCACGCATCCAACTCGTTCTGAATGTCCCAGACGCCCGACCCGATCGACGACTTTACACGGATCGAAGACTTGCCTGACCACGTCGATGAGACGGTCACCCTCAAGGGGTGGCTCCATAATAAGCGTGGATCGAAAGGACTCTACTTTCTGATTCTGCGTGATGGTTCGGGCTTTGTGCAATGCGTGGCCGCGGAGGATAATCTCGATGATACGTCCTGGACGGCCGCCGACGATGCGAGTCAGGAAGCAGCCCTCGCCATAACCGGTTCTGTATCAGCGGACGATCGCGCCCCCGGAGGCTACGAGATTCAGGTGTCGAGCATTGAAACCGTCGGCTCATCCGGCGACTATCCGATCACGCCGAAGGAGCACGGCATCGACTTCCTGATGAACAACCGTCACCTCTGGCTGCGGAGCGAGAGCCAGTGGGCGGTCATGCGGATTCGCAACCGTACGATCATGGCGATCCACGAGTTCTTCCAGGATCGCGGCTTCATCCAGATGGACGCTCCGATTCTCACGGGGAACGCGGTCGAGGGAACGTCGACGCTGTTCGAGTTGGATTACTTCGACGATCAGAGCGCGTACCTGACGCAGAGCGGCCAGCTTCACGGCGAAGCCATGGCGATGGCGCTCGGCAAGATCTACACGTTCGGCCCGACGTTTCGCGCGGAGAAGTCCAAAACCCGGCGTCACCTGACGGAGTTTTGGATGATCGAGCCGGAGATGGCGTTCTACGATCTGGACATGGACATGGAGCTCGCGGAGCAGTTCGTGAGTCACGTGGTCCAGACCGTCCTCGCAGACTGCAAGGCAGAGCTGGAGACGCTGCAGCGCGACACCGAGGCGCTCGAGAACGTTCAGGCCCCCTTCCCGAGAGTCAGCTACGATGAGGCTGTCGACATCCTGCGCAGTGATGAAACGGCGGAGATGATTGACGAGCGAATCGAGTCGATCAAGCAGGAGAAGGAAGACCTCGAAACGGAGAAAGAGGAGAACCAGAAGGAGCGCGGCCAGGCGAAGAAGTGGCGCAAGCGCCAAATTGATCAGCGCGAGATCGAGATCAACAAGCGGATCGACGAGATCGAGGAGGAGCTCCGCAACCTGCCCGACTGGAAGGAGTCCGCGCAGACGTTCGAGTGGGGCAACGACTTCGGCGGAAGTGACGAGACGGTACTTACGTGGCACTATGATCGCCCGATCATCGTCCACCGCTTCCCGGCGAAGATCAAAGCCTTCTACATGAAGCGTGACCCGGAGGACGACCGTCTGGCGCTCGGCATGGATGTGCTGGCCCCGGAAGGGTACGGCGAAATCGTCGGCGGGGGCGAGCGTGCGACGGATCTCGATTTTCTGGAGGAGCAGATCGAAGCACACGGACTGCCGCAAGAGGTCTTCGACTGGTACCTCGACCTTCGCAAGTTCGGCTCGGTCCCACACAGCGGCTTCGGACTTGGCCTCGAACGAACCGTGTCGTGGCTCTGTGGTCGCGAGCATGTGCGTGAGACCATCCCGTTCCCGCGGACGATCGGACGGCTGCATCCGTAGGGTTCGTTGGTCGGTAGTTGATTGTGGATGGTGGACAACCTGTTTGGCGGATGGATCGCAAAAAAAACAAGGTAAGAAGCTTACGCCTCCGATAGGGCCGAAGGTTTTCATTTGGCACTGGCTTAGTGAACACGCAGCGCTAGATCCAAGACGATCCAGTGTTTGGAGCGTTGCGAGGACCGACCTCGGGAGGTCCGTACCCTTGGGGGCCAAAGGCTGTCCGCCAAACAGGTTCTGATTGGATCAGGGGCGGGACAAGACGCCTGACCGTATCCGATCAGCCCGACGCACTCGATCGATATAAAAAGCGCCTCTGCCGATTGCCGGCGAGGCGCTTTTTTGGTGCGTCACATTCATTGAGTGGCCCGGACCTGGGGCCGTATGATCGAACCCTCTTCGGGCATAAACTGCTACTGAACGACCGTAATCGGCTGCGTCACCTGACGAGAGCCGGTACGCGCACGGATCAGGTAGCGTCCGGGTGCGAGTCCGTCGGCTGAAATCGAAACCTCGTGGAGGCGACCCGGCGTCGGCGTTCCGTTGTAGAGCGTCCGGACGCGGCGCCCGAGCACGTCGAACAGGTCGATGACGAGGGGCTCGGCGGTTTCCACACCGTACTCGATTGCGCTCTGCGTTGAGAATGGATTCGGCCCAGCAGCTTGAAGAACGAGTGCTTCCGCGATGTCCACGCGTGCCGACACCTCAGGTGAGTATTCGGATGTGCCGTCGACATCGACCTGCCGGAGCCGGAATGTGTGCTCGCCGGGCTCGAGGTTCTCAAGCTGGTACCGATACGTCGTTGCTTCTGTCGTCGTATGCTGACCGTTGACGAATCCGACTTTTTCGAACCCGAAGTCAGTTTTATGCTCGATGTCGAATCCTTCATTGTTCGTTTCTGCGAGCGTCGTCCACTTCAGGATCACCGATCGGCCGCTGGCAGTTGCCGCAATCTCGCCGAGTTCGACCGGGATGGCTGTGTTGAAGTCGGCAACGCCCGTTGCGCACTCAACATCGTACCCGTCATCGCAGACCTCGTATTCGAAGCTGTCTGCCCCATCCGACGTTGGCGCGTATTCGAAGGAGCCGTCGCTGTTGAATGTTAGCGTTCCATTGCTCGGTTCGGTGGTGACGGACACCGTGAGCGGTCCGTCGTCGAAGCCGGCCGCAATGTCTGGGTCCGAGTCGTTGTCGAGCACGTTGCCCGTTACCGACTGACCCCACGTCGTACTGTAGCTTTCATCCGCAACCGACGGTGCCTGGTTGCTGTAGTCGTCGGTGCCGCGATCGTAGACGGGGACCTCCGTCACCGCTACGTTATCCAACTTCAGTACGCGTCCTCCGGCATTGTCTCCATTAAACTCGATTGCGATGCGCGCCCGGTCGATCGAACCGCCGACGGCAGTCGAAACCTCTGTCGATGTAAACGTGCGCTGGTACGACTGGAGCGTCGTGACATTGGAGAGGTCCACCTCATCGAGCGGATAATAGGAATCGTCGCGCGTGATCAAGACGACGCGAACGAAGGTATTGGGTCCCGGGCTGATGGGCAGATACTCAAATGAGACACACACGTCGCCATCGACCGTGACGTACGGCGTGCGGACCATGCGGTTGTCATTCGGGTCGTCGCCGTTCGCTCCACTCGTTAGAAAGCTCTGCTGTCCGTCAATGGGATCTTTCGTGGTGAACGAGGTACCAAAGGTTTCCCAGCCGTTGTTGCGGATTTCGCCGGTGTCAATGTTTTCGGCATCCTCGGTGATGGTCGCGCCTGTGCATTGAGCGAACGCTCGATCTGTGCTGGTTGAAGCAGCCAGAATCAGTAGAAGAGAAAATAGGAATGGTAGGTATTGGTATCGCTGGTGCATATCAGAAGGGGGGAAAGGGAATTGGCCTGGACTCTCAGTAAAAGAAGGCCCGTTGGGTTATGCAAGATTCTGGCTGCATATTTGGGGGAATCTCAAGTCGAAAAAGTGGGTGACGTCGACATGCGGTACGGGTCCGATCTACGATTCGCTGACGTTTCCACCTCGCTTCGTTAGCGCCTCCGCTGGCTCTCTTTTTCGACCACCTAAGGTATACTGGAAAATTGAGGACGGCTGTTACGGTGAATTTGTGAGGCAAGAATTTATTCGTAAACTATCGTGTGCCTACTTTCGGCTTGTGGCACTGAGGTCGATGTTGCAATAACATTTGGCATGTATTTGTGTCGGGGCCGTCTTCTTGAAGTCAGCGGTCTGGGCCTTTCAGAAAAAGCGAAGTGATCTCAATGTCTCGTATCTCGATCGGATGTGTTTCCCTTCTTCTCTGTGCGTTGGTTGCCCAACCGGTATTTGCACAGTCGGACGAGCCGGTTGTCACGAACCGAACACTGAGCTATCTCGGTCTGTCGGTCACCAACGATCCCGGTCAGTATGCGCTGGGGGGCGGGACCGTGGCGCTCCGTGGGCGACCGGGCGCTGTGGATGTGAACCCTGCGGCCATTGGGGAAAATGAGACGGTACAGGTCGGGGTGGATGTTGGAGGCAATCCGGTTCTACAGTCAGACTTTATCTTTGATCAAACGCTTACCAGCCCTTTCGTGACGGTAAAGTCCGGCAGATGGGCAGCAGGTCTTCAATTCCTCCAGTTCTCCTACGGCCGGTTTCAGCGCCGTGCCCCGAATGGTGATGTCGTAGGTTCGTACGACAAGCACCATCGTACCGTGAAGGCAGTCGGTGCGTACGAGGTATCACAGACCTGGACGGTCGGGACCGCACTCGGCTACAGTACGGAGAACTTTATCACGTTTCAGGAGACAGACGACGCGAGAAGCGTGACGATCGATCTTGGCATTCACGGTCGATGGGAGCGATCACTTGGAAATGGCGGCCAGCTTCGCCCCAGCATCGGCGCCTCTCTGACAGACTTTGGCTCGAACAGTCAGATTACGGATCGGACCGATATCGCTACGCCGACACGGCTTCATCTCGGCGGGGCCCTGGCCTACGAGTCCGGGTCGACGTGGAAGGGGCGTGCACGCTTTAAACTTCTCGGACATGTGGCGATGTCGAAGCAAATGGTAAGAATTGAGTCTGGCCGGAATGGTCGCGACGTTGCCGGTCCCTTTGCCGCGTTGGTAGAGACTTGGCGTCCATCTGACGGATCGAGTCAACCAGATCCAAACGGAGGCATCATTCGATCTTCAATTGGGGTATGGGGACAGATCGAGAAACATATGGGTGTCGAAGTGAAGGCATTCGATATTGCCTCTTTGCGGATCGGCAAAAACTTCGTCAGCGATCAATTTTCCAGCAGCGAAACGGTGGTCGGAGTCGGTCTGAACTTCGTTTACGTCCGCCTGGATTATGGGACAGCGATTGCTTCCTCGTCGGAATATCGAGAGGATCTCTCATTCTTGCGTATCACGGCGAGCATTCCCCTCGACGGGACGTTCGACCACCACTGGTGGTAGTCGGGGGCGTGCGACCGGATCAGCGCGAGCGGTCCTCGATACGAATGCACAGACTGTGGCCGTTTCAAATGAACCTCCGTCTGCATGCCCCGGTGATGTATTCTCCGGCGGAACGGTGTTGCAGCAATGCACATCCGCTTGCAGACTCCGCTCCCACTACCTTTTACTTGCTTTCTGATCGGCTATGCGCCTCCAATCGCTTCGCTTTCTGACGCTAATCGCGCTCTTTCTCGCTCTGCCGTTGACCGCCATGGCACAGACGGACGCTTCCGCCTCCACCGATCGCACGGTCACCGTCAGCGGCGAAGGAGAAGCCTCCGCCGAGCCGGACAAGGCGACCGTACGGTTTGCGGTCGTCTCGCGAGCAAAGGAGGCCGAAGACGCGCGTACAGCGAACGCGGACGCGGCGCGCAACGCCATGAATGCGGTTCGTTCGCTCGAGATCGACGAAGCCGACATCCAGATGGAGTCGCTGACGCTGCAGCCGCGTCGACAGTACAATCGGCAGACGGGGGAGACCGAGGAGCTGGGATATGAGGCCACGCGCCGGGTCCGCGTAGAGTTGTCGGATCTCGAAAAATTGCCGGCGTTGATCGCTGATGTTGTTGAGCAGGGCGCCAATCGCCTGGACGGTGTGCAGTATGATTTGGAAGACCGGTCGGCGGTGCGGAATGAGGCGCTACAAAAAGCAGCGGAATCGGCGCGGGAGAAGGCCGAACTGCTGGCGAGCACACTCGGCGCGTCGCTCGGTCCGGTGCATCAGATTCGCGAACAGCAGTATTCGGGTCCACAGCCCCGCTTCGATGTCCAGATGGAAGCGATGGCGATGAAGTCCGGGGAAGATAGCGGGGAGCCAGAGGCCTTTGCCGCTGGTCGGATTTCTGTCGAGGCGACGGTCCAGGTCACCTTCTTGCTTCAGTAGCATCGCGTCGTGATCCCGCCCTTGAGTCGAGGCCTGAACCAGCCGGTCCTACGCGTTCCGGGGCGGGAGCCGCTCGTCGAGCCACCGGCAGATGTCGTTGATCACCTCGTCGCGTTCCGGCTCATTAAACGTCTCGTGGTACAGCCCATCGTACAGGCGAAGCGTCCGATCGCGCGACTGCGCCTCGTCGTAGAGGCGCTGACTGGCTTCCGGGCTCGTCACCGAGTCGGCCGTGCCGTGGACGATAAGAAAGGGGAGGGAGAGCGCCGACTGCTTTTGCTGGATCTCCCGGTTGATGCGGAGGAATTCCGCACCGATGCGAGCCCGGATCCGGCCGTGATAGTTGAGCGGATCCTCTTCGGCTTCGTCCACGACGTCGGGATCGCGTGATATCCGGCCCTCGGGCGATGGTACGACGGGAAGTCGCGGAACGAGGGCCGACACAATGTGCGCCGACTTCCGCAAAATCGGCGCGATGTCTGGATCCACCTCAATCGCGGGGCTGCTCAGAATGAGTCCATCGATGCCGTCGTGTTGCCGCTGAAGAGCGTACTGCAGCACCACGGCTCCACCCATGCTGTGTCCGAACAGATACAGCGGCTGGTCATTGATGCGTCGGCGTACGTGCGCGATCGCGAGCTCCAGGTCGTCCACGTAATCGTCGAATGAATCCACGTAGGCGCGAGGCCCTTCCGACCGTCCGTATCCGCGTTGGTCATACGCGTACACTTCAATCCCTCTGTCATTCATCGCGTCGGCGACATGACCGTAGCGCCCGCTGTGCTCGCCGTAGCCATGCACCAGAAGAACGCAGCCGCGCGGGTCCGTTGTCGTCCAATGCTTTGTGACGAGATGTAGTCCATCTCTGGTCATGAGACTATGCATGTCGTCGGGTGAGATGCGGGGCGGAACGGGCATGTCGGTTGACCGGGAGGGAAGAGGGCGTCGACTTTGTGTCGTTACGCTCCGTATGTTCAGAAGTCGTTGGGACATCTGCAAGCGGTGTGGCCAGGCGGCTCGTAACGTTCCGACCTTCGGTGACACCAATGCAGACCCTGCCACACTCTGACCGCGTTCGCCCCTTTCGAAAATCAGCTCTCCCTCATGTCGTACACGCCGGTTCCGCTTAACTTCGACGTCAATTCGCCGGAGGAAATGGAAGAGCGGGCACGAAGCTTTTTCGAGGAGATGAACCGACGCCGATCGGTGCGCGATTTTTCAGATCGCGATGTACCCCGTGAGTTGATCGAGTACGCGATCAGAACGGCAAGCACCGCTCCGAGCGGGGCGCACCGGCAGCCGTGGACGTTCGTGGCTGTGAACAATGCCGACCTCAAACGTGAGATTCGGGAGGCTGTCGAGGAGGAGGAAAAGAAGAACTACGACGAGCGAATGACCGATGAGTGGCTTGAGGCACTCCACCCGATCGGGACCGACTGGCAGAAACCTTTCCTCGAAACCGTGCCCTGGATCGTCGTGTGCTTTGCGCAGAATTACGGCGTCGACGAGAATGGCGAGAAGGTGAAGCACTACTACGTGCAGGAGAGCGTCGGCATCGCATGCGGCTTCTTTATTGCGACCCTGCACCACATGGGCCTTGCGACGCTAACGCACACGCCGGCTCCGATGCGCTTTTTGACGGATATCTTGAACCGGCCCGACAACGAGCGGCCCTACATTCTCTTTCCCATCGGCTATCCCGCCGACGATGCGGAAGTGCCCAACCTGTCACGTCGCGATCTCGATGACGTTGTCCAATGGAATCGGTAGACCGCCAAACCTGATCGGAGGCGCCGGAGCGAGGTTGCGCCGTTTCGATACGTCGTTGGAGAAGCTCACCCGCGGTCCCCAGACTTTTCATCCAGGAGGCTTGAGAGGAACAATCGTGATGGATACGTTATTCCTCTGAATGCTGTCAATGTCCGGGACCGAAGCCGGTCCCTTCTCCGCGACGACTCTCTCGCCTGATGCATCACCTGCGTTCCACATGGCTGAGCCGGATCGTGGTGGCCGTTCTGGTCGCCTCGATGGTGCCGTTGCTGGCGTTTCAAATGCCGGAGCGTACGTACCAGGCGGATCAGCACGCGTCGTGGTTACGCTCCCAACTGTCGGTTCAGCTAGAGGCATCGGCTGCTTCGGCTGTTGACCGGGCGCTGGACATGGCCGCCGAGGAGTCGCCGGGTTCTCTCCGGGGATATACCGCGGCGTTTGCGACAGCCTACGAGCAACTCGTTGCATCGTCTCATGCAGCCGCCGACGTGCTGGAGGCTGATCGGCTTCCGTCGTTGAGCGCGCTGTTTGCTACCACCGATGTCGATGCAGCCACGCTGTTCTCGCATCTCCGCTACCGCGCGATGCAGGGGACGCCCCCGGCCGTTTTGCCACGTTTCCAGGCGACGCCTTCGGCCCCTGTTCCGTCTGATTCTCCCCGCGTACTCGGCACCTCACCGGCCAAGCACTTCCCGCCGGTGCCGTGCATTGACAGCGCAGACGCCCTTTTCGAAACACCGGCGCGCGTCTGGAGCGTCCTTCTTCGTACGCTGTGGTCAGCGCAGCCGCTCGGCCCCTAGCTACCCCGCGTACCCGTCCTGGTACGCTATGATCGTCGATTGTCCCTCGAAGCCTCGGTTCTGGTTCGCAGAATCCGTGGGCGAGTACGTCATCCTCCTGCACGCACCCTTTGACCTGCGTGCGGTTGTTTGAATGGCGTCCTGTCGAGCGTGCTCTTCACCTTTCATCGAGGTGCACGTCTCGATTCGTGCGAGCGGAGAAGTCGACACGTCCTCCCAAACACATTTCCGGGAACGTCCGCTACAGTTTGCCCGGCACCCGCGATATGATGGACGTCTGTGTCCATTGCCCAGGTGCGTCTCGGTGCAACTGTACCCGACCTCCCACGCCATTTTACGAACAACCCCACGCTCATGAAGGGTAACGGATTCAAAGTATTCACCACCATCGCCTTCCTCGGGCTTTGCCTGTGGTCGCTCTTCCCAAGTTTTCAGTCGTTCTACTATTCGCAGAAGATGAGCGACATGACGGCGGAGGAGCAGGCCGCCTACATGGACGAGAATCGCCAGAACATTCAGCAGGCTCGGTCGGAGTCGCTTAAGCTCGGTCTCGACCTGCTCGGCGGCATGCACGTTACGCTCGAGGTGCAAACGGGCCAGCTGATCGGTCAGCTCGCCACGAACCGCGACTCCACGTTCGACGCTGCACTGAAAGAGGCCATCGATCGCTCGGAGGCCGCAGAGACTCCGGTCGTCACCGCGTTCGTTCAGGAAATGGAGGAGCGCGATCCGAACATTCGCCTCTCGCGCTACTTCCGCGATGAGGACGATGGAATCACACGTCGCTCGGAGAACGATCAGGTCGTCTCGTGGCTTCGCGATCAGGCCGATGAGGCCGTCACGCGAGGCATGGAGATCGTCCGTAATCGTGTTGACCGCTACGGCGTGACCGAGCCGTCGATTCAGCGGAAGGACGACCGCCAGATTGTCGTGGAGCTTCCGGGGATCGACGACCCGGATCGTATTCGCGAGCTGCTGAAGGGGACGGCACAGCTGGAGTTTCGCCTGATGGCGGAGCCCGCTCGCCTGCAGCAGGTCGCCCAGCGTCTCATTCAGTATTACGAACCGTCGGATAGCGCTCTCGCCGCTGCACAAACGTCGACGGTGGACACCGCGGCTGCCGCCGATGGTGCGTCTGAAGAAGGCACGGCTCTCACCGATGGCACGCAGTTGACCGAAGCGGACACATCGGAGCAGGGTACGTCGCTCACCGGGCCGGATACCGGCAGCGACGCCGCTGGCCCGAGTAACCCGCTCGTGGAAGCGGTGCAGCAGTTCCTGCCGCAGGGACGTCCGGTTACGATCGCCTGGGCGACGGCGCAGGATACCTCCACGATCAACAGTCTGATGGCGGACCCCGGAGCTGCGCGAATCATCCCCGGCGATATCGAACTTCTGTGGTCGGCGGCACCGGTCGCATCCACGCAGAACGGGCAAGAGATCTACAGTTTGCTCGGCGTGAAGCGACAGGCCGAACTCACGGGAGACGTGGTTGTCGACGCGTCGGTTGAGTTCAGCCAGCAGACGAACGAGCCCAGCGTATCGATGACGATGAACGCCGAAGGTGCGCGGATCTGGTCTCGCATCACCGGTGCCAACGTTGGCAAACAGGTTTCGATCGTGCTGGACCGCTACGTGGTCTCATGGCCGAATATCAACGAGAAGATTGCCGGCGGTCGGACATCGATTACGGGTCTCGAGTCGCGCCAGGAGGCGCAGGACATCGTTACGGTGCTGAAGTCTGGTGCCCTGCCGGCGCCGGTCGACATCGTCGAAGAGCGGACCGTTGGGCCGAGCCTCGGTGAAGCCTCGATCCGCGCAGGATTCATCTCCGTCGTGGTCGGGCTGCTCCTCGTTGCGCTGTTCATGATCATGTACTACCGGACCGCCGGTATCGTCGCCGATGTGGCGCTTCTCTTGAACGTGATCCTCATCTTCGGTGTGTTGGCCGGCTTCAATGCCACGCTGACGCTCCCCGGGATCGCAGGTATCGTGCTTACGATCGGTATGGCCGTCGACGCTAACGTGCTGATCTTCGACCGTATTCGGGAGGAGCAGAATGCAGGCAAGACGCTTCGAGCCTCTGTGTCTTCGGGATATGAGAAAGCGCTCAGCGCCATTCTCGACGCGAACATCACGACGTTTTTTGTCGGCGTGATTCTGTATTCCTTCGGCGTCGGCCCCATCCAGGGCTTCGCCGTCACGCTGATGGCCGGTATCCTGTCGTCGTTGTTCACCGCCATCGTGGTCACGCGCCTCATCTTCGACTACATGATTCTGGAGCGGCAGATGAAGGTCAGCTACGGCTGACGCACGGGCCAGACTCATCCCCGGTCTGCTCATGCGGACCGGGGATGAGCTGCTGGCTGATCCGCACACCTTCATCCGTTGCATCCCGACGCGCGGCTGCACACCCCGTGTCGAGAACCCGCTCCACCATGGAGCACAATCCTGACTCACATGCGCATATTTGAAGAAGCAAGTTACTCGTTCATTCCGAACCGCCGGATTGGCTACATCATCTCCAGCATTCTGCTGTTGCTGAGCATTGGCTCTCTTTCCACGCGAGGCCTGCAGATGGGCATTGACTTCCGTGGGGGTATCGAGATCGTCGTTGAGAACGTCGAGGGCCTTGAGGCCACCGATGTTCGCGCTGCCCTCGCAGCCCCCCTCGGGTCGGATCCGGAGGTGAAGACCTTCGGTGAAACCGGTCTCCTCGTTCGTACGTCAACGGAGTTGGCGACGACCGAAGCTGAAGAGCTCGTCATTTCGACGATCGAAAGTGAGTTCGCCGGTGCCCAACCGCAGATCGTGAAAACCGACAATGTTGGTCCACGCTTCGCTGAAGAACTGAAACGCGGCGCGTTGTACGCCGTCATGGGGGCGCTCGCGATCATCTTCCTCTACATTCTCATCCGATTCGAGTGGCGATACAGCATGGGCGCGGTGGCTGCTCTCGTGCACGATGTCACGATTACACTCGGACTCTTTTCGATCCTCGCGGGACTGGTGCCATTCTCTCTCCAGCTCGATCAGTCGGTGATTGCCGCGTTCCTGACGATTGTTGGTTACTCGCTGAACGATACGGTGGTCGTGTTCGACCGCGTGCGTGAAGTCTCCAACATGTTGAAGACGGAGAAATTCGATGTGATCGTCAACCGGTCCATCAACAACACGCTCAGTCGTACGGTCGTCACGTCGACGACGACGCTGATTGTGGTCACCATCCTCTTCTTCTTCGGGGGAGAGGTGCTGAAAGGCTTCTCCTTTGCACTGATCGTCGGTGTGATCATCGGTACGTACTCGTCCATCTTCGTGGCGTCGCCGGTGCTTGTTGAGCTGCGCCACCGAATTGAGAAAGCCGCCGCGTAACGATCTGCCGGGGGCGATGCGCTGACGCGTCATCGTCCCCGCACGGTTGTGACAACCTGCGCACTTCTATTCTATCTAAACGAACGACACCCACTTTATGCCGGTCTCCATTGTAATTGGAAGCCAGTGGGGCGACGAAGGAAAAGGCAAGATCGTCGACCTGCTCAGTCAGAATGACGCCGACGTCGTCGCCCGCTATCAGGGCGGAGCGAACGCCGGTCACACCATCGTATGGGAGAATGAGGATGGCGAGGACGAAGAGTTCGTGCTCCACCTCGTACCCAGCGGCATTTTCCATCAGGGCGTCACCTGTGTCATTGGCAACGGCGTCGTGCTGGACCCGGAGGCCGTGATGGACGAGATCGACAAGATTCAGGAGCTCGGCGTCGACGTCGAGGGACGCCTGAAGATCTCGCACAATGCACACCTCATCATGCCGTATCATAAGGCGATTGAGGCCGCCCGCGAGAAGGCTCGGACGTCGGACGACGGGGATGACGCGATTGGTACCACCGGCCGCGGCATCGGTCCGTCGTACACCGACAAGTTCGCCCGAACGGGCATTCGGGTCGTTGATCTCCTTGACCGCGACGTTCTGCGGAAAAAGCTTCGCCGTTCAATCCAGGAGAAAAACCAGATTCTCCAACACGTTCACGATGCGGAGGCGCTCGACGTCGACCAGATCGTCGAGAAGTACGTCGAGTTTGACCAGCTCATCGACGAGTACGTCACCGATACGTCGGAATACCTGAACAAGCAGCTTGCGCAGGGCAAGCACGTCCTCGCGGAAGGCGCCCAGGGATCGCTTCTGGACGTCGACTTTGGCTCGTACCCGTACGTCACGTCGAGCCATCCCACGGCGGGCGGTTGCTGCACGGGACTTGGCGTGCCGCCGACGGCCGTCGATCGCGTCATTGGGATCGCCAAAGCGTACTGCACGCGTGTCGGAAACGGACCCTTCCCGACGGAGCTCTTCGATGACGCCGGCAAGCGCCTGCGTAAGATCGGTGCAGAATTCGGCGCTACGACGGGCCGTCCGCGTCGCTGCGGCTGGCTCGATCTCGTCGCTCTGCGCTACACGGCGATGATCAACGGCTTCAACGAGCTCACCATCACCAAGCTCGACGTTCTGAGCGGCTTCGATGAACTCAAGGTATGCGTCGCCTACCGCTACAATGGCAAGGAGACACGCCGTTTCCCGAGTGAGGCGCACACACTGGAGAAGATCGAACCCGTGTACGAAACGCTCCCGGGCTGGGATGAAGATATCACGGGCGTTCGCTCGTTCAATGACCTCCCGACCGAAGCCCGCGATTACCTGGACTTCGTGCAGGAAGAGATCGGCGTGCGCGTGAGCATGATCTCGAACGGTCCGAAGCGCCAGCAGATTATTCAGGCACCCGAGCGCAATCCGGCCTGATTCATCAGCACCACGTGATGCAAAAGCGCCGCTCCGGACGTTGAGTCTCCGGGGCGGCGTTCGTTTGTTTGGTTCAGGGTTCAGGGTTCAGGGTTCATAGACTTCGAGGCAAACCAGCGTCGCACGGCCGTGCGACGGTGGCTCAATCAGTTCGGACCTTCAAAAACCTGTTCGGCAGACAGGATTCGGCTATCCAACCGTATGGACCTCCCGACGGTCGCTCCTCGCCCCGATCATACTGCTAAGGTATCGTGCATGGCGCGCTAGGTGTCCAATGCATTCGTTCCAACAAATAACCTTCTGTTGTACCGGGAACGTGACCCCTCTGTCGTTTCATTTTTCGAGCCATTCCCCGCGCAGATTATCAGGGTTCTATTCGCGAGTTCGTGCTCTCACGCTCTCAAACTCCCAAACTTTCGTTAGCCCCTCCGCACGTCCACACCTCCGCACGTCCACACTTTCATACGTCGACCCGTCCATCCTTCCACACCTCTAATCGGATCGTCTTCCGCGTCGCAGCGTGCACGGTATCGTTGGATGCCTCCGTTCTTGTTCGTGTAGATTCCCAACATGAAAGCATACCGTCTCTCGGTCCGGTTGAAGCTGGGCCTGATCGTTTTCGCCGGTCTCATTGCGCTTGCCTCTCTCGCGTACACGCAGCGCCTCGTAGATCGTCTTCGGGACCGCGAACAGTCCGTGATCCAGCTCTGGGCCGATGCACAGGCGCAGGTGGCGCAGGCGCAGCAGCGAACGACCAATCCGTATCAGCAGGAGCTCAGCTCACTCGAGGCGTACCTGCAGGCTGCGTCTGCTGGCACGGTTGGAACGAGCGTAAATACAGCAGGCGGTACGGTGCGAGCGTTGTCGCCAGACGATGCAGCACGATTGCGAGAAGCCGTTGCCTGGGCGGAAACGATGCCTCCGACCGGGGAACTCAACTTCATTCTGAACGAGATCCTGGAGCCCAATCCATTTTCGATTCCAGCCATTATCACGGACTCGCTGCGCCAGGAGCCTCTCTTCTGGCGAAATGTGGATGTGCCGGAGTCGCTCGACGGTTTATCTGCATCTGACTCCGCTCGGGCCGTGCAAAAGCTGAAGCGGATGCGCCGCGAGATGGACGCGACGTACGAGCCGATCCCGATACGAATCGATCTTTCCGGCGTGGAGGCCGCCGATGGAGCGAAGCTTACGCAGTACGTTCATTACGACGAATCCTCCCTCGTCAAAGAGCTCCGCTGGTTTCCCTACATCCAGCTCATCTTCGTCGGGTTGTTCATCGCCGTTGGGTACGTCGGTTTCTCCTACGTGCGCCGAAGCGAGCAGAGCAACCTGTGGGTCGGGATGGCGCGCGAGGCGGCGCACCAGCTCGGCACACCGATCTCGAGCCTGATGGGGTGGACCGAGATTCTCCGGCTGCCCGATCTGGACGAGGAGCAGCGGATGGAGGCGGTGGAGGAGATCGATAAGGACGTGCAGCGGCTCAACCGCGTGGCCGCCCGGTTTTCGGACATCGGGTCGATGCCGAAGCTGGAAGAGCGAGATCTGGGGCCAATCATCGAACAGACGGCAGACTACATTCGTCGTCGTGCACCTCAGCGGGGCCGGCGCGTGACGATCAAGGTCGATATTCCGCATCCGGTGGTGGCCCGCGTGAACGAAGAACTCTTCGCCTGGGTGATCGAGAACCTTCTGAAGAACGCCCTGGACGCGATGGAGGAGGAGGGAGAGATTGAAATCACCGGTTTTGACGACGGGGAATATATCAATATTGACGTCCGAGACACGGGCTGCGGCATCGATCGACGGGAGTGGCGCAACATTTTCCGACCCGGTTTTAGCACAAAGAAACGAGGCTGGGGACTCGGGTTAAGCCTGGCGCGTCGGGTCGTGGAGGAGTACCACGGCGGGGCGATTCGCCTGATGGAATCCGTCCCCGGCGAGGGATCCACGTTTCGCGTCGAGATTCCGCGTGCGAGCTAGGATTGGTTGATTCAACCCGGGCACGACCAAGCCCGCGTGGCAGCGCCGGTGATGTAGAGACGCTCGGCCTGCCACAAAAACCGGGATATCGTCGCCGTTCAGGATGTGTCAGACAAGGGAGCACATCCATTCTGATACGATGTCGACCGGCCTACGGAGTAGGGCGGATACGTTTGGCCAGCGAGTCCACCGCTGCTGGTGTCACGGCGACGAAGATATCGTCTCGATGCCGCCAAAGTGAGATCTGAGTGTCGTCGACCCGACGGGAGATAAGACTATCGGCCGTGTCGAGTCCCCTCGCGAGGTCGTCGTCCAGTTTGTCGATGCGTTCGACTCGGTCGATCAGCGCGTAACTGTAAACGTAGGTCGTAATGCTGGATGTGGTTGTGGTATCGGTGTACAAGATCACCGGGACCGTCGCGGAGTCGACGGTAAGCGCTCCGATACTCGTCACGCGTGCCCCGTCGATTGTTGGTATTTGTACGCTTCGGTTGAATCGATTCCCGATCACGGCTGCGATGGAATCCGGGTCGCTGGACCGCACAAGGGGTTCAACGCCACTCACCTGGTGCGCGGAAAACTCCGTCAGCGATACCGACGCGGGAGGAGGGTCTGAAGTTGGCGTCGGTGTCAGCCAGGTGGCTGCGCCGTATGCGGCTGCACCTATCACCGTGAGGATCAAGAGCGCGAGGCCCGTGCGGCGGAGGTGGACGGAAATGCGGCGTTCCCTGTCCTTTCTGAGCGAATCAGCGTCCGGTTCCTCCCCTCGAAGACGAGCAGCTTCCCGCCGGACGAGTGCAGCAACTTCGGATCGCAGACGTGCGGGTGCTGGATGGTATGTGTCGGTCACGTAGGCGGTCAGTACCTCCTCGAGACGAGCGTCGGGTAGCGCCGTGTCGATGAGCATGCGCTCGGGCCCGGAGAGGATATCGCGAAGCGCGGCACGCAACTCGCCGTACGCTTCATCCAGCGCCGTCTCGATGTCTGACGCGATTGTTTTTGCGATCGGAGCGAGAACGTCGTTCGTACGCGTGCCAGAGACGTACAGCGTCAGCAGGGCGCGCTCCTGTTCGCTGCAGGCCGCGAGAGCGACTGGTAGAGCGCGTTCCGCCACTCCGCGTGCGACTTCGTGCCGAAATCCGCGCGTGTCGGCGAGCGACGGCTTGTCAGCGGCTTCCCGTACGTTCGCATCATCCGCGACGGGCATGGTGCCTTCACCGGCACGGACCTCGAGAATCAGTTGTACCAACCATGCTTCAACATCATCCGGCCGTTCCTCGACCGGTGTAGAACTCGCCCGTCGGTACGTCTCGCGAATCAGGCGCGGAGCCGTCTTGTCGCCAACGAGCACGCGGGCGATTGGATAGAGGGTGTCGATGTGCTGCGTGAGGGGCAGTCGGTCAGACATGCGTCGCGGGAAGAGACAGGAAGCGGAGCGATTCGGTTGGACGGTTACCCGGCTGCTGCGTCGTTTTGGAAGACCACCTTAATCGAGTCGCCCTTCCGAATGTTGAGCAGCTCCGCGGCACTCCCGGCATTCACTGCGACCTCGAGAAATCCTGAACTGCCGAAGAGGAGAAGCGGGTCGCCGTCGGCGACGGCGCCGTAGGTGCGGTGTAGATCGCGGATGACGGCGTTGCCGACGTACGCTTTGAGGGCCGGCAGATCGTCGATCGAGATCGTGTCGCCCGTGTGCTGCGCTTCATCGGCCGGATTGGCGTTCTCATCGTTCAGGCCGGTGCGCACGAGCGTCTGGCGACGGATGTTGGTGATGCAGTTGCCAAACCGATCGACGTGGGCGACGTACCCCTGCACGCTATGCGAATCGGTGATCGGCATGGCCCACCGTAGGGGGCGGAGGCCCTCGACGGGCGTGCCGATATCGGATGGGTCGCGTCCCGTATCAAGATGCGCCGCAACGGGCGCAAAGATGTCCCGCCCGTGGAAAGTGGTGCTGGGGGCGTCGGAGCGCCAGACCTCCGGCTGATCGAGCTCCAGAATCTCATCCGGCTCGGCATCGTCCATCACGAGCGGGAAGACGCCGTTGTCGGGCCCAACGAACCACTGTTTGCCGGACCGTACGGCGACGGCGCGCCGGTCCGTTCCCACACCGGGGTCGACCACCACCAGATGTACCGTTCCGCTTGGAAAATATGGGACCGTTGTACGGAGCACAAACGCGGCCTCCATCACGTCCTGAGGTTCAATCTGATGGGTGACGTCCACCAGTCGTGCCTCGGGATGGATCGACAGCATGACGCCTTTCATGGCAGCGACGTATCCGTCGCTCGTGCCGAAGTCGGTAGTGAGGGTGATCATGTAAGCACAGCGGCAGGTGCAGGAGAGAGTCGAAGGCTACGTACAAAACGTCAGCTAGAAAACGATTGTCCAACCGTGATTGTCGACACGGAGGGACCGGTGTTCAATCCCAACGGCACGTCCATGCCCGAGTTCAGCATGGTGGTGTTGGCGCTATCGGAGAAATCCTTTGTCAGGCATCCGGCAAGATCCGGAAGGAAAATATCCCTTCGTACAGCATCGTCAAAAGTACGAAGAGACAGGTCGGATGCAAACGGTATGACGCCAGCCGGGGAAACAAGATGCGGGGGCGCAGGAGTACGTTTTTATGCGACACACCTAGAGTAGGTCTCGGTCCGCGCTTTCGGGTTCGTCCGCCCATGCCAGATTCCACGGTTACATCACGAAACGGCTCCTCCCCGAGCGAGCGCTCCTCCAGTACGGATGATCCGTCTGCAATGGAAGACGGTGTGGCCCGGAAGGAATACGCCATGGAGCAAATCGTCGGTTTCTGGGGAGAGATGGCATCCAACTGGGGCATCAATCGGACGATGGCCCAGATCTACGCCCTGCTCTACCTCAGCGGCTCACCGCAACACACCGACGCGATCATGGAGCGCCTCGACATTAGTCGGGGAAATGCGAACATGAATCTACGATCGCTCGTCGAGTGGAATATTGTTCGTAAAACACGGCAGACGGGTTCGCGAAAGGACTTCTACGTCGCGGAAAAAGATCTCTGGGAGGCGACGGCTCAGATCATACGTGAGCGCGAGCGGCGCGAGATCCGACCAGTCAAAGAACAGCTTCAGGCCTGTGCAAAACATCTCGTCCGGGAAGACGAGAGGCTCGACGACCGACCGGCCGACGAGCAGGAGATGTATGTTCGATTGCAGGACCTGATCGAACTGGTAGAGGTATTCGAGTCCTTCTCGAAGGCATTGCTACCGCACGTTCGCCGGCAGAACGTTCCGGCGATCAAGCGCATGATGACGTTCGCACTGACGATGACTGACGCAGACCCGGACACCCGCGGGTGATTTCCGTGACGACGGTCCCATTTTGTCCTCTTTAAACCCTCTCTGTATCCCGTCTTTCATGAGCACAAAAGCGATCGGTGATCGCGGCGAGGCCATTGCCGCAGACCACCTGGAGGAGCAAGGCTACACGATCATGGACTCGAACTATCGGTTCGAGCGCAACGAAGTGGATTTGGTCTGTTTTGACCCGCACGCTCGGAAGGGGAGAGGCGAGATCGTGTTCGTCGAGGTGAAAACGCGGTCGAGTCTTAATTTCGGTGCCCCCGATGAAGCGGTGGATGAGGACAAGCGCTCCCGCATTGTGGGCGTCGCAAAGGCATATCTTTATGAGCGTCAACTGGAGGGGTCGCCCGCCCGGTTCGATGTCGTCGGCGTTCTGCTCAACCAGGGCGACGAGCCGGACGTCACGCACTATACCGATGCGTTCAAGGCGTAGTCTCCGCCTCAACGTTTCTGTGTCACTAAACCATTGTGCGCTTTGATGTAACCGGCGCGTTTGATGTCGAAGCCATTTTCATACGCGTACAAGCCGAGCTGGCGGGCATCCATCAATTCGCGGTACCCGTAGTTCATCAGATTACCCATGGCGACGTAAAAGAGCTTGGAGCGAAGTTGTCGCCGCGGTGTCGTCATGATGGCGTAGCCGCCAGGCTTGAGGAAGCGGCGGTGGAAATCGAAGACGAGCGGTTTGTACTCATCGGGAAAGTGTTCGATGAGACCGACGCTGATGACGATGTCGAATTCCTTTCCGTAGTCGAGATCCCGGATGTCACTGACCACGAAGTCAATGTCGAAGTCTTCGCGGTGATAGACCGTGTGAGAGCCGGTCGCCGGGTTATGTCCCAGAAAGGGATAAGCCTCTGGGAAATTGCCGAACCGGTCGGTTTTGCAAAATTCGTCGTAGTCAACGAGGACGGCGTGTCCGCCCGGGTACATGGCAAGCAGTTGCATGGCTTCATATCCGTCCGCCGCCCCGAGAAACAGGATGTTGGGCTTCTCGACATCGAGGCCCTCGAAAAGCGCTCGTTTGCCCCGCGGATCCCACACCGCATCCTGCACGCGGTGTACGTAATTCCAGATCTTCGTCTGCATTAGATCCCGTACGACCTCCACGGCACCATGGAGATCGGCCTCTTTGAGGTGCTCCATGAGATCCTGCCGGGCACGTACGGTCGCTTCGTCCGGATCCTCCATAAAGAGGGAGTGGAAGCGGCGGTTGAAATGCTCCCACTGGACTTCGACCGGCATGTCTTCGCCGTGTCGGTTCTCCCATTTCTCGCGCTCCGAGGAGTAGTTGTCCACCAAATACGGCCGTCCCAGATCAGACCACGTCAGACGGTTCCATTCCGTTGCAGACAGATCCTCAAAGACATCAGGAGGGGTAGTCCGGGTATCGTAGCGGTAATGCTGTGTTGTACCAGTTTGCTCGAGCGGGATCCGGCTGGCGGTCGAAACTTCCATGGCGCAAGACAAGACAAGGCGTAACGGGTTGGATACATGCTCTACGAGAGACCTTCACGTTTGTGCCCTTGATACCCTGCTTGGAGACGATGGCTGTAATAGCTCAAGGATGCCGACGTTTGCCTGGTCGGTACCACATCTTTGCCGAAATAGCTGAGACGGTCAGTTACGGGGTTGAAGATGCTTGAGGTCGGGTGGCGGAAGCGTCTGAAGGTGGACATCCGTTTCAGCATCGATGCCGACGTATGTCACCTCTTTGCCCGGCTCGTAATCGAGCGGAATCAGTTCGGCCAGACGCTCGAAGGCGAAGTATTGGTAGACGGTCGCTCCGTAGGGCTCGACGATCTTGCCGTGCCGATCTACGCGCACCGGGGGATCGTTGAGTTCGATCAGTGAGGTTTGAACGCGAGAGGGCGCACGCATTTCACGTCGCCACGCGCGATAATTGCGGCTTTCGGGTTCACCCCGATATACCACCTCGAGTCGGCCGTGAAAGTCGAGCTCCGTGACGTTATTTCCGTTGACCGACAGGATGTCGTCCCGGTCGGCGTGAAAGCGATCCGCGCGGTGGGGACTGGAGAACATACTGGCCCGTGGGAGTCGATAGATCTCGAAGTCTTCCTCTTCGAGTCGGTCGTCGAGAAGGGCTCGTAGAAAATGGCGAAAGGAGCCGAGATACGCCTGCCGGCGGTTTGTGCGCCACCGATCCGCCTCCTCGATGCTTGAGGCCGTGATGGGTGCGAAAAGAGGTTCGCCGTCCCAGCGGATCACGCCACCGCTTGCTTCGAACTCCTCCAGAAAATACTTGACGCGATAGCCGAGCGCGCGATTTTCGATGACGAGCGGCTCGGCAGCCTGCGCCGTAAACTTTCCCCACCAGCGCGAGGTGAATCGCAAAACCTCCGGATTTTGGATCCGGCACTCGCTCGCCCACTCCGATGACCCGAGAAAAAGGCGCTGGAATCGTTCGAGTCGTTTATGCCACTCTGGGTCGCGTTCGGCTTCTACGAGTACCCCCGGGCTTTCGATCACGCGGGGCGGAAGACGAAAGGCGAACGTGAGGGTTGTGTCCTCTCGCAGAAACAGGTCTACATGCTGCGGTTCATAGCCCAGCATGGAAGCATAAAGACGTTTCGCTCCGCGCCTAACGTCGTTGAGGGTGAAGCGGCCGTCCAGACCGGTCGTGGTGCCATTCATCGACTGCGCGATAAACACGTGCGCTCCGGGGAGCGGCGATCCGGTGGCCCGGTCCACGACAATGCCCGTCAGGGTAACGTCCGTTGCGCCCTGACCAACGGCCGACTGAGCGAGGGCACCGATCGTCAGCCATCCTATGAGGAGGGAGGCGAGGGATGTGTAGAGAAATGACAGACGATCGGGCATCGGGACGGGACCGTCCGGTGGTTCATATATCGTTTTGTGTTAATATGCATTGAAGACGGATTGGTTGCTGATACTCTCGCGGCCGGCAGGTCGATCGAAAACAAAAAGAGGGAGTCTACCATGGACTCATGGTGTCTCCCTCTCTTTAGCATCCCGGTGCACGAATCCAGCAGTCTACCGTGATGCGGAAACGCCCGGACGCGATAGGGCGTCTATGCGTTCTGTAACCTGGGGCATCAATGCTGTTTCGTCTCCAATGAACAGGGACTCATCATCCGGCACGTACTCGAAAGGTAGAAACCCTGCCGTCCGATGAAAGGCGAAATAACCGTCAACCGTTAAGGCGTATGGAGATTCGACACGGCCGGTTCGCCCGATGCGTACGGACGCTTGTTCGAGCCGAATTTCCGAGGACTGTACGTTGTCGGGTTGCTGATCTCCGTTTTCGTAGTCGGCGAACGCTTTTGTTTCCTGTGCGCCGTCGTAGATGACGCGGAGAGTGCCCGGGATTTTTAACCGGTAGACCGAGTCGGCGTCGACGTAGAGGATGTCATCGCGATCGACAGACCGGGGATTGGCGCCGAAGTGTTTGCTTTCTCTCTCGCCCCGGGTTGGAAGTTGAAACATGTGGAATCGCTCTTCCATGACTCGATCGCGAAGCAGCGACCGGAGAAAGTGGCGTAACGACCCGTGGTAAGCGCGCAAACGATTCCGTTCCCAGCGACGGGCTTCCTCAGGAGACGAGGGGGTCAGTTCGGAAAAGAGTGGTTCTCCCTTCCAACGCAAGAGCCGATGATCGGCGTCGAATCCTCTCAGGAAGTATTCAATCTTGTAGCCGAGTGCACGATTCTCGATAACGATGGGCTTGACGGCCCTCACGTCAAATTTTCCCCACCAGGTCGTCTCAAAGCGGAGAACCTCCGGGTTTGTGATGTGACAGTCTTTCGCCCATTGGGACGGGCCGAAAAACATTTCTTCGAACTTCTCGACATTGTCGACCCAATCTTTGTCGCGCTCGGCGCTGACGACGACGCCCTCCGCATTAACCACATCTTCGTTGAGTGAGAAGTCGTAACGAACGGCGTCGCTACGCCTCATAAAGAGCTCGAAGACGCGAGACTTAAATCCCATCATCGACACGTGCACGCGAGACGCCCCGCGAGGGACGTTGCCAAGTCGATATTCTCCGTTTTCGTTCGTGACGGTACCAATCATGGTTCCGGCAACGAAGACGTGCGCACCGGGAAGAGGAGCGTCCGTTTTTGCATTCGTAACAGTGCCGAAAAGCGTGAGACGGTTCGGATCATCCCCTTCCTCCTCACCTGACATCGTGTTCTGCGCGTGGACGCTGGAGAACATGCTCACGATCAGGAGCATGAGGACGCCGGCCGTGGAAACACGTGTGCGTATTCGCAATGACTCAGATGGCTGTGGGGTGTTGACACAAGAAGTCGTCGCGAAACGCATGTTTTTCTCCTACCTGTTTATAATCGTCGCACAATATATTAAGGAAGAGTAAAGACGAATTCCATTTGTGTCCTTCGGGCCGAATATGATACGATGGGATGGAGTTCATAATAGGTAGGTTTCGGGCTCTGGTACATCCATCCCGATGTCCACAGCGATGGGTTGACCGGTGCTACTGCGGCCGATATTCCTTCGGTACCTGATCTGCAACGCGTTCAAAGGCGAAAAAGCCGGAAACGGTGACGCCGTATGGATCGACAATGTCGCCCTTGTAGTCGATCGTGGCCGGACCCCGTTCGAGCCAGAACTGCGAGGTCTGAAACTTGGGCGCATTGCGGCGGATCGCGTCGCTCGACGCGTATTCATTGAGCCACGTTGTATACGCCTCCGTCTCCTTTTCTCCGAGATAGATGACTTCGGCCACGCCGTTGAAGTCGAGCACCCGTTCTGTTGCGACTTCGCCGTCCTTCATGATGTCGTCGACGGTCGTCGGATAGCGCTGGCCGCCTGAGATCAAGCTACCTCCCCCCAGTGGACCGCTGTCGGAGCCAAAGTTGCCGCCGGACGATGGACGCATGTACAGTTTGAAGCCATGCTGCTCGATGTTATTCGCGAGCATGGCGAGCATCAGATGGTGAAACGAACCGTAGAACGCTCTGCGACGCGCTTCGGCCCATTGCTCTCGCTCGTCCACGGAGCCCTCGAGTTCGGAAAACAGCGGCTCGCCGTTGTACCGCGTGCGGCCGGGGGTTGCGACGAACTCTTCCAGGAAGTACTCGACGCGATATCCCAGTGCCCTGTTAATGATAACAAGAGGTTCGACAGAGTAGGCTTCCAGCGAGCCGACGCCACCGTCGAACCGAAGGACTTCCGGGTTCTGGATCTCTGTCTGCTTTGCATTCGGCGTCTCGCCGATAAAGAGTCGCTGGAACTTCGCGTAGCGCTCCTGCCATTTCTCATCGCGCTCTGCTTCAACGGTGACGCCTTCTTCTTCGAGCACCGTGACCTGAAGCGCAAAGTCGACGTTGTATACCCGAGCCTCACGCAGATTCAGGTTGCGAGCGGCGGACTCATACCCGATGCTGGACACGTAGAGGCGGTGGGCACCGAGCGGAACGCGTTCGATGCGGTACCGGCCGTTTGCGTCGGTGGCCGTACCGGTCATGCTTTCTGCGATGAAGACGTTGACATCCTGCAGCGGATCGCCGGTTTCGGCATCGGTGACGACACCAGTCAGCACTGCACGACCGCTGGGTGTCTGCGGCTGGGCCTGTACGTCAGCGGCCGCGAAAAGGGTAAGAACGACGAGAACGACGGAGAAAAGACGCGTCATGGGGGCGGCAATTGAGGAAACGGGTGGCACGCACGTTCTAACGTCCGTGCACGGCGATTTCGTACGGCAACCTCAAAAACGAGCTATGGCCGTAACCGGTGTATCACATGTGCAGATCGCACGCCGGATTACTTCGCCTGCTGGATCGCGGTAATTGTACCCGGATCCTCGAGACTGGACGTGTCGCCGAGATCTTTTCCGAGATAAGCGTCGCGGATGAGTCGGCGCATGACCTTCGCGTTTCGCGTTTTCGGAAGGGCGTCGGTGAACAGAATCTCCCGCGGACGCAGCGGTTTGCCGAGTTCGGCGACCACCTGCTGCATGAGTTCGTCGCGCAAGTCATCGTCGGCGGTCTCGCCCGGGCGGAGAACGACGAAAGCGACCACTTCGCTTCCTTTGACTTCGTGCGGTACGCCGATGACGGCGCTTTCAGCCACAGCATCGTGCGCGTTCAACAGGGCTTCGACCTCGGCCGGTCCGAGCCGCTTCCCGGCGACATTGATCGTGTCGTCTGAGCGGCCGAGGATGTACCACAGGTCGTCCTCGTCGATGGCGGCAAAGTCGCCGTGGACCCACGTATCCTCGAAGCGTCGCCAGTAGGTGTCGAGATATCGCTGGTCGTCCTGCCAGAAGCTGCGCGTCATGCCGATCCACGGCTTCCGAATGACCAGCTCGCCGACTTCCCCGCGAACGGATTCCCCAGAGGGATTGACGACGTCGGCCGCCATGCCGGGGACGGGACCGGAGAAGGCGCCGGGCTTCAGGGGCTTGAATAGGTTTCCGCAAAGGATGCCACCGGAAATTTCCGTACCCCCTGAATAGTTCAGAATGGGCTTTTTACCGTTTAGCACCGTATTAAAGCACCATTGCCACGACTCCGGATCCCACGGGCTCCCCGTCGATCCGACCGCTCGGAGACTGGATAGATCATGGGACTCTACCGGGTCGCTGCCGTACGTTTTGAGGGCGCGGATTAGCGTTGGAGAGATGCCAAGATGGGTGACCTCGTGGTCTTCGACGAGCTGCCACAGGCGGTCGGGGGCGGGGTAGTCCGGAGCACCGTCGTAGAGGACCATCGTCGCGCCAATTGCGAGCGTCCCGAAGACGAGCCACGGCCCCATCATCCAGCCCATGTCGCTCATCCAATACATGGTTTCGCCGGGCTTCAAGTCCATCGCGTGATACATGTCCTGCGCTCCCTTGATCGGGAAGCCGCAGTGTGTGTGGACCGCGCCTTTCGGGGCACCCGTCGTCCCACTGGTGTAGATGATCATCACCATGTCTTCGGCTGCCGTGCGCTCTGTTTCAGCCGTTCCACTATGGCCCTGCATCGCATCGGACCAGTACATGTCGCGGCCTTCCGTCATTGGCGTGTCATCGCGGCCGAGGTGAGGATGGACGATGACGTGCTCGACGGTGGGGCACTGTTCGAGCGCCTCGTCGGCTGTTTCCTTGAGGTGAATTGGTTTGCCGCGTCGCGTGAAGCCGTCCGCCGTGAAGAGCGCCTTCGCTCCAGCCCCTTTGAGGCGCGTTGCGACGGCGCCGGCTCCGTATCCGCTGAAGAGGGGGCAGAGGACCCCACCGATCTTCACGATCGCGAGGAAGGCGATCACGATCTCCGGCGTCATCGGCATGAAGAGCCCGATCCGGTCGCCCTTTCCGAGTCCCATCGAGCGAAGAGCATTCGCGCACTGGCACACGCGATGGTTGAGTGCGCCGTAGGTGAGACTGACGGTGCTCCCGTCCTCTGCTTCGTAGCGGAGCGCGACGCGATCTTCGACGTCCGTATCCTGCCACTTGTCCAGCAGGTTGTGGACGATGTTCATCTCGCCGCCGACGCACCACTCGGGAAACTGGATGCCGTCGGACAGGTCGACGATGTCGTCGTAGTCCTTGTAAAACTCGATGCCGAGGTCGTCCAGCACGGCGTCCCAGAACCAGGCTACATCGTCCGTGGACCGGCGCTGCAGATCCTCGTAGCTATCGATTCCGTGTGCATCCATGAACGCCTTCAGGTTCGAGTTGGCCACCGCTTCGGGATCGGGTTCCCAGACGATTTCTTGGCCGAAAGGAAAAGCGGAGGTAGACGTGGAAGCGGTTTCAGACATGAACTGACGAGCGGGGATTGAGCCAGGTGAAGGTGAAGGCGAGCGCCGCACGACAGACGGTGCTCCATCTGTGTATGATACGGGCGAATCGTTGACGGTAGCAAACGCCCCCACACCGTGCGGGATGTCATTTTATGCGACTGGCATTGAACCGGCGGGCCAGCGGATTCACCGTGCCGATGGGCGGGATTGAAGGCGGGTTTCTCGATGGATTCGAGCGGGTAGGAGAGGGAACGTTTGTGTAACGCACCGTCAGATCGGCAGCAAATTCATACCTTTGGCAACGAATCGGCGAATCCCGGCGCTCCTGCAAGACACAATGTCCGAAGACACCGGTATGATGGATTGACTTTGCGATTGTCCGCACGTAGAGGCCGGTCAAATTGCAGTGCGATCTCTTCGCACAGCGGAACCGGACTCATGAATGCGGCGAAGCGTCGGTCCGCATCATACAGTTGACAACGGCGCTCCTCCATATCATCCCCACAACGCTGTACCGAACGTGGCTGATCGAGAACACCCTGAAGGACCTTCTAACGATAACGACCGCCCAAAAATGCCGGGACCACGCGAGAGCAGTGGTGGTCGTGGCAACATGATTATTTTCATTATCGCGGGTATTCTACTCGCGCTCTTTGCGTACCAACAGTTTACTGGCCCGACCGTCGGGGCGCAGGAGGTAAGCTACTCCGAGTTTCGACAGGAGGTACGCACTGGGAATGTTGACCAGGTGACGGTGCAGGGGCAACGCGTCGTCGGCGACCTGGTCAATGAGTCGAAGACGGCGACCGCTGAGGGCGATTCGACCTCGTACCAATCGTTCGTGACGTATTTGCCGTCCTTCGGCGACGAGAAGCTCATGGAGCTGCTCGAGGCGAATAACGTACAGGTCGTGACAGAGCCTCAGTCGGATTTCCCGTGGACGCTCGTCATCATGGGGCTTCTGCCCATCCTGCTCCTATTCGGAGTCGGGTATTTCTTCCTCCGGCGGATGCAGTCGCAGGGACAGGGCCTATTTTCCGTGCGTAAGAGTAAGGCCAAGTTGTTCGACAAGGGGGAAGAGGATACCACGTTCGACGACGTGGCAGGTGCGGAGAGCGCCAAGGAGGAAATGCGCGAGATCATCAAATTCCTGAAGAACCCGGAACGGTTCGAGCGGCTTGGCGGGAAGGTGCCGAAGGGCGTTCTCCTCGTCGGACCGCCTGGAACCGGTAAAACGCTTCTTGCTCGGGCCGTCGCAGGTGAAGCCGATGCTCCGTTCTTCAGCGTTAGCGGATCCGACTTCATGGAAATGTTCGTTGGTGTCGGGGCTTCTCGCGTCCGCGATATGTTTGAGGACGCCAAGGAGAACAGTCCGGCGATCATCTTTATCGATGAGCTTGACTCGATCGGGCGCCAGCGTGGGGCCGGCCTCGGTGGGGGCCACGACGAACGGGAGCAGACCTTGAACCAGCTGCTTTCTGAGCTTGACGGCTTCGAGGAGAATCAGGGCATTGTCGTCATGGCGGCTACGAACCGTCCGGACATTCTCGACTCCGCACTGACTCGCCCGGGACGTTTCGACCGGCAGATCACGGTGCCGCTTCCGACGAAGCAGGCGCGGAAGCAAATCCTGGAGATCCACGCGCGCAACAAGCCGCTGTCGGACGAGATCGACCTGGAGGTGATTGCCGGGAGTACGCCCGGATTCAGTGGTGCCGATTTGGAAAACCTTCTCAATGAGGCTGCTCTCCTCGCCGCCAGATTCGACCGCGAGCAGATCGAACGAGAGGATATCGAGGAGGCGCGGGACAAGGTGATCATGGGCCTGAAGCGCGAGGGCATGGTCATCGACGACGAGGAGAAGAAGCTGCTTGCCTACCACGAGGCCGGGCACGCTATTGTCGCCGCCGTCTTGCCCTACGCCGACCCAATTCACAAAGTGACGATTGTGCCGCGTGGCCAGGCGATGGGCGTCACACAGCAGATGCCCGAGAAGGAGAAATACTTGTACCGACGCGAGTACCTGCTGGATCGACTCGCCGTCGTCATGGGCGGCCGGGCTGCGGAAGAACTGATCTTCGACACGGCAACATCCGGGGCTGAGAACGACTTGAAACAGGTCCGGCAGATGGCGCGCAAGATGGTCCTCGACTGGGGCATGGGCGAACAATTCCGCCACATCGCTCTGGGCGACAACCAGGGGCGTGTTTTCCTCGGCGAAGAGCTTGCCAAAGGGAAGAATTACAGCGACGATACGGCCCGTCAGGTCGACGATGAGATCCGCGCGATTTCGGAGAATGCCTTCCAGCGCGCCATCGACACGCTCCGCGATAACCAGGAAGCGTTCGATAAACTTGCCGATCTTCTCATCGAACGAGAGGTTGTGCCGGGTTCGGATGTGCTGAAGCTCGTGAACGGTAACGCCGATTCATTCGATGATGTGCTTACGAACGGAACGGCAGGCGAGGATCAGACGCAATCCTCACGTGTCGACGGGCGGCATTCGACCGGAGGGGAATCTGGGTCGGACGCGTCGTCGAATGAGACGCGAGACGAAAGCTAAGGTCGCACAACAAAACGAGTAGCATTTTCGGTCGCCGCATGGAGCCTTTGCTCGATGCGGCGGCTTTCGTTTGCTCGAAGGGGATGCTTCATAAATCGATCGCTCTGGTGGGATAGCCGCCATTTGCAGCTACTGGAGAAGGGGGAGAATGGTCATATTTCGGCTTCAAGCATCATATTTATTAAGTTGCCGTCCGCAGCGACAAAAAGATGGCCGGTGCGACAGGACTCTTTCGCTCTTATCTATAGGCATCGGTCCCATCGGTGTGGCCTCTCGTCCCCTCTCTCTTCGTCTGACGTAGGTATCATGCGTATTTCTCTTCCATTTGCATCTCAAATCGGACGCATCTTCTCGGTCCTTTTCTCGCTCGTATTCATCGGGGCCGGTCTTGCCGTGATGTTTTTTGTGCCGGCAGAATCCGCGTCCGGGGACGGATTCAAACAGTATATTCCGTACGCCTTCGGCGGCATCTTCGTGTTGGCCGGCATATTTTCGCTTATCTCGTCGATCCGGAAGGGCAAGCAGCAGGCGGAGGCGAACCAAATGCTTGAAAAGCACTCCGATGAGCCATGGAAAGTACGACCTGAGTGGCGTTCGTCCGAAATCGTCGGGGAAGGATCACTGAGTCGTAGTGAAATCTTTTTCACGATCATCTGGAATGTGATTGCGTGGCCACTGGCCTATTTCATGATCTCAAAGGCGAATGTCGCGGAGGAAGGAGCCGTCATCTATTTGGTCCTTCTGTTTCCCCTCATTGGACTCGGCTTCCTTGGGAAGGTGGTGTACAACTACCTGCAGATGCGAAAATTCGGGACCACGATCCTGGAGATGGAATCCATGCCGGGCCGACTCGGAGAACGGTTGTCCGGGGTGCTGAAAACGGGCATGTCTGTGGACGGGCAGCCAGAGAACGGGTTTGAGGTGGAAATCAGTTGCTACCGCCAGTACGTACGGTACACGCGTGATTCGGACGGGGACCGCAAGAAGAAAATCGAGCGGGATCTCCTGTGGCGAGACGAAGCGCGCGTGCGGGGGCAGGCCTACGGTGATGGAACGAAGGTCCAGGTTCCGTTCTCCTTTCAGCTTCCGACGAATCAGCCTGCCTCATCACCGATGAAAACCGAGAGGCGAAAACTGTGGGAGGTCTCCATCGAGGCCGACGTGCCGGGTATTGACTTGAGCGATAAGATCGAAATCCCGGTCTTCGAGTCGGAAGGAACCGGAACCCCTTCTCAGCCAACTTCACCAGCGGACGGTCGTGAGTCTACGGGCGAGGCCGATGGGGAGGAAGCTTTCACGAAAGGAGACGGCGCCCCGGGATCCGACTCGGCCGTTTCTGCTGCGGTCGATCAGGCGGACGAGGCGCCCGCGTTTGACGAGGAATGGGAGTTCGATGAGCCGGTAACGAAGGGGATCACGATCGAGGATGCGCCGGGGAAATTCGAGATGCACTTCGGCTCGTCACGAAATCGGAGCGGTGGACTTACACTCGGTCTGATCGGCCTTGCTATGGTTATAGGCGGTTTCTTCCTGTTCGGTGCATCGTTCCTCTTTGCCCTGATCATGGTTGGCCTCGGCGGACTCATGGTGTATGGGGCGGTTCAAAACCTGACCAATGACACGGTCGTCTGGATTCGTAACGGTCAGATTGAGGTGACACACGACGGTATGGGGATGCCGGATGACGTCGCGTTTCCGGCATCGGAGCTGGAAGATGTCATGGTCCGGCTCGATAGTACGAACCAAAGCTCAGGGTACGGTATTTTCCTCGTCGCGTCAGAGTCAGCGGATCTAGGGGATCTGGAGAAGAAGGCGGCGAAAGCGAACAAGACACTATCTAACCTTGGCGTCAGTACCTCGAACCCCATGCGCAAACAGATGAAGGAAGGCATGGAGAAACCGCATGTGCGGGTGGCGAATCAGCTCGAAGATAAAGCGGAGGCGGACTGGCTCGCTCAACGAATCAAAGAGGCGGCCGAACGGGAGGCGTCGTTCTAATGATCAAAGCCGGAGGAGCAAAAGTCGTTACGCCTCCTCGCGCGCAGGAACGCGGGCAATAAATGGCAGGTGTACGTAATGTGCACGGCGGTCCGAAAGCGTGTACACGTCATGTTGACTCCAGGACGAGACTCACCTTTTACCATGGCTAAAGCTCCAAAGGCTCGAGACGCAAAGGATTTGAAACAGCGTCTTACCGATCAACAGTATCACGTAACTCAGGAAGCTGGCACCGAACGAGCATTTACGGGCAAATACTGGGATCACAAGGAAGATGGCACCTACGCCTGTGTCGTGTGCGGCACAGAGCTTTTCGACTCCGATACAAAATTTGAGTCCGGCAGCGGCTGGCCGAGTTTCTATGATGTCGTCGCTGAGGGAAATGTCGAGCTACGCCAAGACAACAGTCTCGGAATGCAGCGTACTGAGGTGGTTTGTGGTGAATGCGGCGCGCACCTCGGTCATCTGTTCAACGATGGACCGAATCCGACCGGGAAGCGCTACTGCATTAACTCGGCGGCCCTGAATTTCGAAGATGAGGACGACCGTGACGAATGAAGTGTCACCTTTTCCTGAATGCACCCTGGTGCACGGTGTCCCTGTCTGTGGAATCGACGTAGGCCCGGAGACGCGCTGCGCGCACTATCACGGAGACGCGGACATCATCGCCATTCGCTTCCCATGCTGCGACCGGTTCTATCCGTGCCATGCCTGCCACGATGCGGTCGCCGATCATGAGGCGGAGGTCTGGCCACGCGATGCATTTGACACGCCAGCCGTCCTCTGTGGGGCGTGCGGCGAGAAGTTGACCGTCTCCGAATACCTTCGGTCAAACTCGGCTTGCCCCGCGTGCAGCGAGGCCTTCAATCCAGGCTGCGCGCAACACCGGCATCTTTATTTTGAGACGCCACCTTCGTAGGATCTTGACACTTGTGTGGGTAGGCGCTAGATTCTCCAAAAAGCATATAGCCACTCACATACAAGCCTGTTGCTATGCCATACAAGTTCGAGATTTACAAAGACAAGTCGGATCAATTTCGATTTCGATTCAAAGCGCCGAATGGTCAGACGATGTTTAGCGGCGGTCAGGGATACGCCTCGAAAGCCTCACTCAAGAAGTCGATCGCGTCGATTCAGAAAAACGTTGCCGACGCGGATGTGGTAGAAGAGGCCGAAGCCTGATTACGCGTCGCCGGTCGTCGGCCTATGTGTCACGTTGATATGAAGCGCCGTTTTCCGGTTGGAAGACGGCGCTTACCGTTTCTAGGTACCTGTTTGGCGGACAGCTTTCGTGGATCCGAGGCTACGGACCTGCCGCCGGTTGATCCTTGCGACGTTCGCAACACGAGGCGCAGTTGATCTTGCGCACGGGATCCACTGCGTCATTGCAACGGAATTACCTTCAAGGCTGCGAATAGATATGAACGACCGCGAATGCTTGTTTGCGATCCATCGGCCAAACACGTTGTGAAGACCGCCATTTCCGAGAGAATATGAAATCGCCGAGTCGTTTATATTCTGGACATGAGGCTCGGGCTACGGAGAAGTGGGCGAGACCTCCGATCATGGCCAGGCCCCGTGCTACCGAAACCAGAAATACATAAACCGCAGACGTCACGTTTTCGTAGCCCTCTCACGTCGGAGTTGAATCATCTTGTTTCCTATGTCTTTGTCTCGTTTTCTCGCGGCCGCGTGTGCCGCTTTGCTCTTTCTACCCATTTCCGCCCAGGCGCAGGCGCCCACGGTCGATCGTGTTGACCCCTCCAACTGGTGGACGGGCATGGTGTGGAATGACGTCCAATTGATGGTCTATGGCGACCATCTCGACGCCGTCACAGCGCGTGCTCCAGCAGATGGTATCACAGTTACAGCCGTCCACTCGGTACCCAACGATGACTATGCGTTCATTGACGTGACGCTGGCGGAGGACCTTGCGCCCGGAAGGTATGATATCATCGTGTCATCGCCCGGCGGAGACGACACGATTGCCTTTCCAGTCCAGGAGCGCACCGTAGGCCCGGACGGACCGGACGGCTTTGGCCCGGACGATGTCGTGTACCTGATCACGCCGGACCGCTTTGCAAATGGAAACCCGTCGAACGACCGCGTCGAAGGCATCCGTGATGAGTACGATCCGTCCGATCCACGGATGCGGCACGGCGGCGACCTACGCGGCATCATTGAGCATCTCGACGAGCTCGAGGAACTCGGCGTTACGACGCTCTGGCTTACGCCCATTCTGGAAAATCGAGGGCGAAACAGCTATCACGGGTATGCAGCGACCGATCTCTATCGTGTCGATCCGCGCTTCGGGACGAATGACACATACCGGGAGCTCGTCGCGGAGGCGCACGAGCACGGACTGAAGGTGATCTACGACCATGTCAGCAACCACATCGGGATCGAGCATCCCTGGATGGAGAATCTGCCGCGGGAGAGCTGGGTGAACGGAAGCGTGGAGGATCATCACTCCGACAAGCACTACAAGATGTCGGTCGCCGACCCGCACGCGGACCCCGAGCAGGAAGAGTTGCTTCGAACGTTTTGGTTCGTCGACGCGATGCCAGACCTAAATCAGGAGGATCCATTTGTCTCCACCTACCTGATTCAAAACATGATCTGGTGGATTGAAACGACAGGACTCGATGGCATCCGCGAAGATACATATCCTTACGCCGACCCGGAATTTCTGTCTGAATGGGCAGAAGCTCTACAGGCGGAATACCCGAATCTTTCCATTGTCGGTGAGGTGTGGGATACGGCCCCTGCGTATACTGCGATGTATCAGTCCGGTAGTCCGTTGACGACGGGCGTTGAGACGCATCTTCCGTCCGTCATGGACTTCGCGCTCTCCACGGCGCTTCGAGATTATCTTCAGGGGGACGGCGGACTCTCGGACGTATATCAGGTCCTCGCTCAGGATCTCCTCTACGGCGACCCGATGCGTGTGATGACGCTTATCGACAACCACGATATGCCGCGTGCCGCCTATCTCGCTGACGGGGACCGGAAGCGCCTGAAGCAGGTGCTGACCATGCTGTTCACGCTGCGCGGTATCCCACAAATGCTGTACGGAACGGAAATCGGGATGGTCGGCGGACAAAGTCACGTTGAGCTTCGGGCGGACTATCCGGGCGGCTTTCCCGGGGACAAGCGGAGCGCCTTCACTCGCGAAGGAAGGACGGCATCCGAGAATGACATCTACGACCACATTCAGTCGCTACTCGCTCTTCGGTCTGAGCATGAAGCGCTTCGACGCGGACGCCTCGTTCAATATCCACCGACCTATGGTCACCCGGTGTACACCTACCGACGCGTGGGCGACAACGAGGAATTCCTAGTCATCGTTAATGGCGGTGATGAGGCTCGGCGCGTGGATCTAGAGGAGGAGCTGAACCATCGGACGGTGCCCGTACGTCTCGTCGATGCTGTGACACGTCAAGAGGCATCCCTCTCCGGCCAAACGCCATCCCGATCGATTGAGGTCGATGCTCGATCTGCAAATGTGTACCGGGTGGTTTCCCGGAAGAAATGATCGGTTGTTTTCTGTCATGAACGGGTCCGGAGAGCTGTAACCGTTTTCCTCGCTTCGTCGTATCAATAATGATTTGGCGAACGAACCCATGATGCCGACAGGCGGAAACGCCATGTATGGCGAAAGTAAGATTCCCTAGTCTAGATTCTGCACCCATGCGTATTCTCACATCACTGGTCGCCGTCGTCGTGGCGGCGCTTCTGCTGACAGGCTGTAGCTCGTCGGCACCCACAGCTCAATCGTCTGCGTCCGCAGAGGAGTCAGCATCGGGCGACGACTTCAAGAAAGCCCTCGCGAAAAGCGAGAAAATGGACGGTCTGTTCACCGTCTATCGCGACACCACAGACGGCTCTGTGCACCTCGAGATTAGTGAAGACCAACTCGGGAAGGAGTTCATCTATTTCACCCACACGGTCGACGGTGTCGTTCAGGCCGGCCACTTCCGCGGCGCCTACCGCGACAACGCCGTGTTCACGATCGAGCGACATTACGACCGCATCGAGTTCGTCGAGCAGAACACCAACTTTTACTTCGACGAGGAGAGCGCCCTCGCCCGCGCAGCAGCAGCGAACACGAGTCCATCCGTCCTGCATGCCGAAAAGATCGTCGCTCATGAAGACGACAGCGGCCGCATTCTGATCAAGGCCGATGATCTTTTCCTGACCGATGCGCTGCACCAGGTGAAGCCGTCACCGAATCCGAAGGCTCCCCCGACCGCGTTCAAGCTCGGCCGTCAGGACAAGGGCAAATCGAAGATCCGGTCGCTGCACAACTATCCCGAGAATACGGATGTTGTCGTCGATTACGTGTTCAGCAACTCCACACCGCTGAATGGTGGAGGCGAGGCGGTGACGGATGCGCGCAACGTTACGATCACGCTGCGTCACAGCCTGATTGAGATGCCGGACAACGATTATACACCGCGTTTTGCGGATCCGCGTGTCGGATACTTTGCATCGCAGAAGACAGACCAAACGTCCACGAGCGCGACGCCCTACCACGACCTCATCCATCGCTGGCACCTGGAGAAGAAAGATCCAGACGCCGAACTCTCCGAGCCGGTGGAGCCCATCGTCTGGTGGATCGAGAATACGACGCCGGAACGCATTCGCCCGATTGTGAAGGAAGCGGTGCTTGCCTGGAACGAGGCATTTGAGGCTGCGGGCTTCCGTAACGCTGTACAGGTCAAAGTGCAGCCCGACTCCGCGACATGGGATGCCGGTGACATCCGGTACAACGTGCTTCGCTGGACGTCCTCACCGCAGCCCCCATTCGGTGGCTACGGGCCGAGTTTCGTCAATCCTCGCACGGGACAGATCCTCGGGTCCGACATTATGCTCGAGTACGTCTTCCTGACAAACCGCGCCAATTACAATAAGCTGTTCGACATCACCGGTCTGACGAGCCTCAACGACGAGATGCCGTCGGATATGCAGAAAGGCGCGATGTGCAGCATCGGCACCTTCATGCACGCCAATACGATGTTTGGCCGTACCGCGGTTCGTGCGCTGTCGGATGACGGACCTACCGGTCTCGATGGTGAGATGACACAGCTGATGGAAGAGGGAATCTACTACCTTGCCCTCCACGAGGTTGGTCATACACTCGGCCTGATGCACAATATGAAGGCGAGTCAACTGCACGGACCAGACGAGGTCCACAATGCCGATATGACGCGCGCGTCGGGACTCACGGGATCCGTGATGGACTATCCCGCGATCAACGTCGCCCCACCCGAGACGAAGCAGGGCCAGTTTTACACGACCAAGCCGGGGCCGTACGACCTCTGGGCGATTGAGTACGGTTACACGACCGACGAAGATAACCTGGACGCGATTCTGTCGCGCTCGACCGAGTCGGAATTGGCGTTTGGAAACGACGCGGACGACATGCGGTCGCCCGGGAAAGCGATCGATCCGCGCGTGATGATTGGCGATATGTCCGCCGATGCTCTTCAGTACGCCGAGGATCGGATGGGGCTCATCGGCGAGCTGACGCCGGATCTCGTTAGCAAGTACGCTGATGCCGGCCAGTCCTGGCAGGAGCTTCGCGACGCCTACGGGATCATCATGGGTCAGCACGTCGGCATGATGCAGGCCGTTTCGCGTTACGTTGGTGGTGTATACGTCGACCGTGGGTTCGTGGGGCAGGAGGGAGCGGGTGATCCGTACACGCCCGTCCCCACAGAGGATCAGAAGCGTGCTGTCCAGATTCTGGAAACGCATCTCTTTGCTCCGGATGCGTTCGACAAACCGGCGGATCTCTACCGCCACCTGCAGCCACAGCGTCGAGGCTTCGAGTTCTTCGGTGATAGCGAAGACCCGAAGATTCACGCTCAGGCCCGCCGGGCACAGGAGAGCGTGCTCGCCCACCTGCTCCACCCGAATACGCTGGAGCGGATTACGGACACACGTCTCTACGGCAATGGCTACCGACTCATCGACTACATGGATGATCTCACGGACGCCGTCTTCGAGGCCGACGCCAACAGCAACGTCAACACGTTCCGTCAGAACCTGCAGCTTGCCTACGTGCAGGGACTCGCCGGTGTGTTGAGCGAAAAAGGTCGAAAGATGTACGACCCGATCGCGCAGACGGCCGCACTGCATAGCCTCAACCGGATCGAGGACATGATCGGCGACCGCCGTGGCGTGAATGCCGAGACGCGTGCTCACACCGAGCACATCCTCCTGATCGTGGAGAACGCGACGTCGGTGGACTAATGTCACGCAGTGTTTCGGTGTTGACGTGTTTGCGTTCGGTTGCAGACACGAGCATAGTAAGGGTGCCGCCTCCGATCGGGGGTGGCACCCTTTTTTTGTTTCGGCTGAAATGGTTTGCGCAGAGGCCGGGCCGAGGTAATACGCGGATGGTCCCGTCGCTTCGAAGTCGACGCCATGCGTAAGAAAGAAAAACGGCGCCCCCGCCCAAAGGCAGAGACGCCGCTCAATGCTGCGGAGAGAGACGACGGTTCAATCGTCACTCCCATCCACAATCAACAATCCACAATCAGCCCATCACGGCTTTGCCGGTTGCTCGCTCTGCACCTGTCCATCGCCGCCGGCGTGGCGCTCCGGCTGCCAGGAGTACGCGTAGTCGTTGTCTTCGACATCGAGCGCCGCTTTGGTCAGCTTGAGCGGGCGGAACGTATCGACCATCACGGCCAGCTCCTCGGTGCCTTCCTTGCCGATCGACGCTTCCGTCGAGCCGGGGTGCGGGCCGTGTGGAATGCCGCCCGGGTGGAGAGAGAACGAGCCGCGGGAGATACCGCGTCGGCTCATGAAGTCGCCCTCGGCGTAGAACAGCACCTCGTCGGAGTCGATGTTGCTGTGGTTGTACGGCGCCGGGATCGATTTCGGGTGGTAGTCGAAGAGGCGCGGCACGAACGAGCAAACCACGAAGTTATGCGCTTCGAAGTGCTGGTGCACAGGCGGCGGCTGGTGAATGCGGCCCGTGATCGGCTCGAAGTCGTGGATCGACGTGGCGTACGGGTACATGCAGCCATCCCAGCCAACCACATCGAAGGGATGGTAGCGGACAAAGTAGCGATGCAGCTTCCCGTGTTTTTTGATTCGGATCTCGAACGGACCCTCCTCATCGTACGCCTTCAGCTCCGTCGGCGGCCGAACGTCACGCTCGCAGAACGGGCTATGTTCGAGAAGTTGCCCGCGCTTGTTGCGATACTTCTTCGGGAAGCGAACTTCCGAGTTGGACTCGATCACGAGGAGCCGCGGTGGGTTTTCCTCGATGTCGCCATCAAAGACCCAGCGGTGCGCGATCGTCCGCGGGACGTGGACGTAGTCGCCCTCGGTAAACTCGACTGTACCCAGCGGGCTTTCGAGGCGTCCTTCTCCTTCGTGGACGTACACCAGCTCATCGCACGAGGCATTGCGGAAAAAGTAACCGTCCATCTGCTCCGTCGGCCGGACCAGGGCGAGGTTTACGTCCGAGTTGCCCATCATGTACGTCCGGCCCGAAAGCCAGTCGCCACCGGGTTCTACCTCAAAGCCCTTGATGTGGCGGTGCTGCAGGAAGTCCTCATCCGCGTATTCGATCTCATACGAGACCGGTTCCTCGATGCGATCGACGATCGTCGGTTGGTGGATGTGATACGCGATCGACTGAATGCCGCTGAAGCCTTCCGCGCCGATCACCTCTTCCGTATAAAGTTCTCCGTCAGGGCGGCGGAACTGGGTGTGCCGTTTCTTTGGCACATCGCCCATTCTCACGTAATATGGCATGGTGCGAATTCGAAATTTGGAATGCGAAGGTCGAAATGAGTTGCGGAGATCGATTCGCGAGGTCCGCCGGTGCTCCGACGGCCTCAGCGAACCCATGCAGTCTTACAGATTGCCGCGCTTTGCCTGCTCGCGTTCAATCGCCTCAAACAGGGCTTTGAAATTGCCGGCCCCAAAGGAGCGTGCGCCCTGGCGCTGGATGATCTCGTAAAAGACTGTCGGGCGATCCTGGATGGGCTTCGTAAAGATCTGCAGCAGGTAGCCGTCCGGGTCGCGGTCGATCAGAATGCCCAGTTCCTCGAGTGCGTCGATCGATTCGTCGATCTCGCCGACCCGATCCATCAAGACCTCGCGATCGTAGTAGGTGTCGGGGACGTGGAGGAAGTCGACGCCGCGACGGCGGAGCTCCTCAACCGTTTCGATGATGTTGTCCGTGGCGAGGGCGACGTGCTGGACACCAGCGCCGCGGTAGAATTCGATGTACTCCTCGATTTGGCTTTTCTTCTTGCCTTCCGCCGGCTCGTTGATGGGGAATTTGATCCGCTCATTCCCATTCGACATCACTTTCGACATCAGCGCCGAATACTCCGTCGAGATGTCCTGATCGTCGAACGAAATGAGGTTCTTGAATCCCATCACGTCGGCGTAATAGTCGACGTACTTATTCATGTCGCCGAGTTCGACGTTACCGACGCAGTGGTCGACGTACTTGAGTCCGACCGGGTCGGGCTGTTCCCAGAACTCGTTCTCCCACTCCTCAAAGCCGGGGAAGAAGAGGCCGTCGTACTCCGACCGATCGACAAACGTGTGGATCGTGTCACCGTACGTTGCGATCGCGGCCGTGATGACGCGGCCATGCTCATCCTCGTGAACGGTCGGTTCCTGGATCGGAATGCCGCCGCGCTTTGTGGTTTCGTTGAAACTCTTCTCTGCATCGTCAACCCAGAGCGCGATATCACGCACGCCGTCACCGTGCTTCTGAACGTGCTCCGCGATGAACCCTTCCGGACCCAGAGCGCTCGTTAGGACGAAACGGATTTTCCCCTGCTCGAGCAGGTAACTCACAGATTCGCGGTTCCCCGTCTCCGGGCCGCGGTATCCGCGGATCTGAAACCCGAGCACGTGAGCGTAGAAGAGCGCAGACTGTTTTGCATTGCCTACGTAAAACTCGACGTAGTCGGTGCCATTGATCGGAAGAAAATCCTCCGCAGTCTTGGCGCCAGGATGGGGAGCGACAGGTGTCTCTGCCATGATCAAAGAGGTGGTGGGTGACAGGGAACGGCGAGCGGTGTGGATGAGACGAGCGGTGCGTGGTGAAAGCGCTTCCGACCCGGTGGTACCCGGTGGAGGAGCAGCCCGGTTTGTAGAGTTTCCACTCGTCTCGATGAAGGGCGTGTTTACACGAAAACGTTTTCCTCACGTTCCTGTGGTCCCGCTTGATCTTAGACAGCCATTTCGAGACCGTCACGGCTCTGGCACGCATGCATCAAGGCTACGGGTGCCCGTCATCTGGACGTCGCTTGTTTGCCGTCAATTTCTCGGCATTCTCGTCCGCCGATATATCGACCGGGCGCGCAGCAGTGATCAGACGAAATCGGACGGGTAGCGACATCCGAATCGGCACAGGACGCCCGTCCACCTGGGCGGGCACGAATGCAGTTCGGCGTACGGCCCGAACGGCTGCGCTGTCGCAGAGCGCGTGGAGAGAGCGCAGAACCTCAACGTTCGATGTGTTTCCTTCCGTGTCGACGACAAACCTCAAGATCAGCCGCCCCTCGATTCCTTCCTCGATCGCTTTTCTCGGATAGGTAATGTTCAGGTAGAGGCGTTGCATGCCACCGCGAACTTTCGGCTTGAGGTCATCCGGGCCGAGAGTCGCCACCGAGCGCACCGGAGGACGAGTCGCCGGATCGGCTGCCGGATGGTCGCCAGCATGCGTATTTTCCTCGTTTCTCACGTCGGTGGTGAGCGACCTGGAGTCAGGAGAAGCTTCCTCGGTCACCTGTGGCGTCAGGGCCATCGCGGCGACGGCGCCGCCCAGATCATGCGCTGTGACCCGGTCGCCCCATCGATCTTTTCCCCATGGTGTTTTCTCGGCTGAGGGAGTACCGGGCAGGTTGACCAGAATGAGGAGTATCGCGAGGGCGGTAAAAAGACCAAGTTGAATGCGGATAACGTAGACGCCGAACACAGAAGTGGACGCGCCCCGTCGGTGATGTGCGGTTTCCATGATGGCACCGGGGCTTGCGTTAGCGGTAAATTCATATTATCAACGCGAGTTGAGCGCAGAAGTGCCCCGATATTTTGGTAGGTCACGCATGCAGCGGATGACGGTGCGTGCGTATGGGGATCGGATACGTTGCTTGTTTCCGCATGAACTCATAGCTTGCCTTTCCTGCATTTGCCGTCCGTTCCTCACTCTTCCCCGAACGAATCGCGGGCGAACGAACGTTTTTTCTTCCTGTCGAGATTATTCCGCATATGGACCGGTTTGCTCATTCTGCGTCATCCTGCCTTCTGGCGCTCCTCCTCGTCGTCGTTTCTGGGGCGCTGACAGCCTCGTCTCCCGCCCAAGCTCAACAACAAGTACAGGTCTTTCGAGGAGCCAAAGTCTACCCCATTTCCGCTGATCCGATCGATGATGGTGTTGTCGTCGTCCAGGATGGCGTGATTCAGGCGGTCGGTGCGGACGGTGAGGTCGAGATTCCTTCGGGAGCCACGGAGCACGACGTTTCCGGAAAGGTCATTATGCCGGGACTTGTGGATACCCACTCGCACATCAGCCAGGTAAACGGAGGCGATGGAGCGGCGCCAACGCATCCGGGCGTGCGTACCCTCGACGCCGTGAACGTTCGACACAGTTCCATTGGACGGGCGCGGTCCGGCGGGATCACGACGGTCAACGTGCTTTCGGGCTCCGGACACCTCCTCAGTGGTCAGACCACACATCTGAAGCTGCGCGACGGAGACACGGTTGAGGAACTGCTCTTCTGCGAGAACCCGCTGACGGATATTTGCGGCGGGATCAAGATGGCGAATGGAACGAACTCGATCCGCGACAACCCTGCGTTCCCGGGGACCCGCGCGCGCTCAGCGTCGATTGCGCGACAGATGTTCATCGACGCTCAGGAGTACAAGAAGAAGAAAGAAGCGGCAGAGTCGGAGGATGACATGCCGCCAATGGATCTCGGGAAAGAGGCGTTGATCGAGGTGCTGGAAGGACGCCGGATCGTTCACTTCCACACGCACCGCCACGACGACATCTTGACGGTCTTGCGCCTGAAAGAGGAGTTCGGCTTTGAGGTGGTTCTCCACCATGTGAGTGAGGGGTGGCGCGTCGCGGATGAAATCGCGGAGGCCGGTGTGCCGTGCTCCATCATTACGATCGACTCGCCGGGCGGGAAGCTGGAAGCCCGAAACCTCTATTTCCGGACGGGTGCCGTTCTCGAAGATGCGGGTGTCGATGTTGCCTACCACACGGACGACTTCATCACGGACTCCCGGCTCTTCCTTCGCTCGGCGGCTATCGGCGTTCGGGCGGGCATGTCCGAGGCAAAAGCTCTTGAGGCGATGACGCTTGCAGGGGCACGGATGCTGGGGCTCGAGGATCGCGTCGGATCGCTTGAGGAAGGAAAGGACGCAGATCTCATTGTTCTCTCCGGAGATCCGCTCAGCGTCTACACCAACATCGAGGAAACCTGGGTCGAAGGTCAGAAGGTGTTCGATCGCGAGAATCCCGACGATCGAGATTTCGCGACCGGCGGATACGGTGTCTACGACGACGGTACCCTCCATCACCATCACGGGCCCGCGCATGAGTAACCGATCGGCTAATGGGTAACCGCTGTGGGCACGAGTGTGATCGTTTCCACGTGTCGAGTCCATGCCCCGCCCGGTCGTCCGGTACACTACCGGCATGTCCGATCTCGTCCGGATATTCTTTGCTGGAGCGAATCCGGCGATCGGCAGACTGAACCGCCGCAAATGACTGCGTTTGCGTCTCCTCCTTGTTTCCGCTTGTAATCAAACCGACGTACATGTCTCGTTCGATTCAACATCGCTCGCTTTACAGTCTTACCCGTCGCGCGCTCGTCGGGCTGCTTCTGTTTCTGTTCGTCTCCTTTTGTGCGATGTCGGCCCACGCGCAAGTAGCGGTCATGGCCGACACCGTGTATACGATGGCTGGTGCCCCGATTGTCGACGGTGTCGTCCTGGCGAATGGACGCACGATCGAAGCCGTCGGCCCGGTCTCCGATATCGATATTCCCGATGATTACCGCCAGATCGAGGCGACGGTCGTCACGCCCGGGCTGATCGACGCCCGGTCCACCGTCGGTCTGTCGGGAATTGACAACGTTGAGGCGGATCAGATGCAGCTAGAAACGTCCTCGCCGATGCAGCCGGAGCTGCGCGCGATCGATGCCTACAACGCACGGGACGAACTGGTGAACTGGGTGCGGTCGCTGGGCGTCACCACGGTTCACACGGGGCACGGGCCGGGCGCGACGATTTCTGGCCAGACGATGGTCGTGAAGACGAACGGACGAACGATCGATGAGGCCCTCGTCGATTCCACGGCCATGCTCGCGATGACGATTGGACCGTCGGTCTCTCGCAACTTCGATTCGCCGGGCACCCGGGCGAAAGCGATTGCGATGCTGCGTCAGAAGCTCATCGAGGCGCAGCAGTATCGGGAGAAGCGTGCAGGCGATAATCCGCCAACTCGGGATTTGGGTATGGAGGTCCTGGTCGGCGTGCTGGACGGTGACATTCCTGCGCTCGTCACGGCACACCGTGCCCGCGACATCATGACAGCCATTCGTTTGAAGGAAGAGTTCGGCTTTGAGTTGGTCATCGACGGCGGAGCGGAATCGTACCTCGTCAAGGATAAGATTAAGGCGGAGGACGTACCCGTCATCGTGCATCCGCCGATGATGCGGACGTACGGTGCAGGGGAAAATGCAGCGTTTACGACACCGGGTGAACTCCATGAAGCGGGAATCCCGATTGCGTTTCAGAGTGGATACGAAGCGTATGTCCCCAAGACCCGCGTAGCGCTTTTCGAAGCCGCCGTGGCGGTTGCTAACGGTCTGCCTCGGGAGGCAGGGTTGCGCGCGCTCACGATTGACGCTGCCGAACTTCTGGGTCTATCGGATCAGATTGGATCGATAGAGGAAGGGAAGCACGCCGATCTCGTGCTGTATTCTGGCGATCCGTTCGAATACACGACCCAGGTGTGCACAGTGATCATCGATGGCCGGGTGGCAAGCAGTGAGTGTCAGTAACCCGTGACACCCGCATGTAGCGTTTATGCCCCGTTTGACGGACGGATCGAGACAACGTAAACGCGGTCGTTTGTGCCTATTCGCATGCTTGAAGGGTGACCTTTAACCCGGAAGGCGCGGTTTGCGAAATTGACGATCCCTCGTGTTGCGACAATAGCAAGGATCGACCGTTGGGAGGTCCATCCCTTTGGATGGCCGAAGGCTGTCCGCCAAACAGGTTCTTCTACCAAACCCAAATGACAATGTCGGGGTCACGATCGTCCGTGGAAGGGTTTCGCCGGCAGAATACGTTGATTCTTGCGTCTCGTCCCTTTTTTCGATCGAATCGACCCCAGATCCGAGGCACGGCATCTGGGCGCGATCATTTGGATTCAGTATTAGCCCTTTTTCTTCACATTCCGCCCCGCTCATGACCGATTCGTTCGAAGCATTCATCCTCGACCAGGAGGAGGACGGCGATGGACTTCATGGTAGTGTTCAGACGCTTGATCCTGATTCGGTCCCGGACGCGGACACGACGTTGCGCGTTCTGTATTCGAGCATCAATTACAAGGATGCGCTGGCGGTCCGCGACGCTGCGCCGATTATTCGTGGCGATGTGCCCATTGCGCCGGGAATCGATCTGGTCGGCCGCGTTGAACGATCTACGTCGGACCGGTTTCGTACGGGAGATCTCGTAATTGGGACGGGCTGGGGTCTCGGTGAGAACGTCTGGGGTGGCTACACGCAGCTGGCGAAGGTCGATAGCTCGAAGCTCGTTCCGCTTCCGGAGGCGCTTCCAGCCAAGCACGCCATGGCGATCGGCACGGCCGGCTTCACGGCCATGCTTTCCGTCATGGCTCTGGAAGAGCACGACGCGACACCCGGTGACGGCGAGATCCTCGTTACCGGTGCGTCCGGCGGGGCGGGAAGTATGGCAACGGCTATCCTTGCGGCGCTCGACTTCGATGTGGTGGCATCGACCGGGTCGGAGGATGCGCATGGATACCTCAAAGGGCTCGGTGCGTCCCGCATCATTCATCGCGACGAACTTTCGGGAGGTCCCAAGCGGCCGATGGAGTCCGGGCGGTGGGCCGGCGCGATCGATGCAGTCGGTGGAGACACGCTCGCGACGATCATCGCGCAACTCAAACGTCACGCATCGGTGGCATCGTTCGGAAACGCCGGAGGGCACGAGTTGAACACGACCGTCTTTCCGTTCATCCTCCGCGGCGTCAATCTGCTGGGCATCGACTCCAACACGTGTCCGAACGCACGGCGTATTGTGGCGTGGGAACGAATGGCCGGTATCTTGTCATCCGACACGATTGAGTCGATGATTCACTCAGTCGTTCAACTTGACAGGATCGACGAGGCGGCCCAACGGATTCTGGATACGGGCGTACGTGGTCGAATCGTCGTACGCGTCGGCGGATAGATCGGGTGCAGTTCTTGCCCACGTTGCTGGGACGGCGCTCCTCTGTGCCGATTTGTTTTTCGCGCTGCCGGATTCTACTTGTTTTTCCTTGTCATGACCGTATCCATCTGGCAACAGGCACAGCGCCGCCGCGCGGTGGCGTACGACGTCGCCGTCGTTGGTGGCGGAATCGTTGGGTGTTCGACGGCGTACTGGCTCCGTCAACGCGATCCGTCGCTCCGAGTGGCGATTGTGGATGCGAACTCGCTCGGCGCAGGCGCATCCGGGCGAAACGCCGGGTTCGTCTTGCTCGGTACGCACGAGGACTACCTTTCCGCAATACGGGAATACGGCGAGCGCACGGCCCACCGGCTGTGGCAGTTCACACGAGAGAACCGGCGGCTCATCTCCGAACTCGATGGATCCACATTCGGCTGGAGGGAGAAGGGAAGCCTGACCGTGGCGGGAGACGAGGAGGAAGATGACCGTCTCAGGCGCGCGCTTCCATACATGCGCGCAGCCGGCATCCCGGTCGTCTACTTGGGGCCGTCCGAGACGATGGAGCGCCTGCATGCGCAGGGCTTTCATGGAAGCCTCTACTGTACGACGGGGGCTGCGGTCGATCCGCTAAGGTTGGTTCGCTACCTGGCCGCCGAAAGCGGCGCCGATGCGCTCACGCATCACCGCGTGACGAAGCTGCACTCTGAGGGTGGAGGAGTCGTTCTGGATACGCCGCGTCTCCAGGTAAAGGCTGAGCGTGCTGTGCTCGCTGCTGGCGCCTACGTGCCCCAGATCGTGCCATCGTTACAGCAGTACGTCCGCCCGGTTCGGGCACAAATGCTTGCCACGCATCCTGCGCCCGATCAACTCCTTTCATCGCCGGTCTACTCGCACGATGGATATTTCTACGCCCGGCAGCTCGATGGCGGGACGATTCTCGCCGGAGGAGGTCGGTATCAGCACAGGGAGACCGAGGTTGGCTACGAGGACGCCACGACACCCGCGGTGCAGGCGGATATCGAGCGGTATCTGCATACGCACTTTCCGTGGACGACGAATCTCAGGATCGAATCTCGCTGGAGCGGCACCATGGGGTTTTCGCCGGACAACCGCCCGGTCGTAGGTCGTGTGCCGAACTGCCCGTCCTGCCTGTACGCAACAGGCTTTACTGGTCACGGGATGGGATATGGCGTTCGCATGGGACAGATGCTCGCAGACACGTTGGTTCAGGACGAGCCGCCCAAAAGCTACAAACTGTTCACTGCGGAACGTTTCCAATCAAAACCCTCCGTACCGGAGTGAGAAATCCTGCGTCAAGGATTTTTGGCTATCTTTTTTGGATAATTTGTGACCTTGCAACTCCTTGGAGCGGCTATACGTCATGCAGACTGATTGAAGCCGTACAAGCGGCAAACAGTCCATATCGATCCTCTCTCTTCGTTGTCATAACGATCTGCTCTCGATGCTTTCCCCGGTACTAGCCCTTTCTGCCCGTCTTCCGCGCACCGTCTGTGCGCTGCTCCTCGTGGCGATACTTTCGACATCGGTGGCGTTCGCGCAGAATGCTCCCGCCACGATGGGACCCCGAGGTCAAGGGAGTCTTAGCTTTACCGTCGGCGTTCCCGTCGGCGAGTTTGCAGACAAGCTCGATAATCTCGGATATGGGGCCAATTTATTCCTCGGCGGCATGTTGAAGAATACCCCGTTCACCGTCGGGCTCGATGCCTCGTTTCTAGTTTACGGTCGCTCAAGAAAGCGCGTCCCATTCAGTACCACGGTTGGACCTGCCGTAAATGTGGATGTCGTGACCACGAACTCAATCGTTCAGCCACACCTCGTCCTTCGCCTTCAGCCGGCTACAGGACCCGTCCGACCATATCTGGAAGGACTAATCGGCTTCAAGTACCTGTTTACGGAAACACGCGTCGAGGACGACCGAACGGACGAGAAGATCGCGTCCACCCGCAACTTCGATGACTTTGCCTGGAGCGGGGGCGCTGGCGCGGGAGTCGACATCCGCGTCGGTCAGAGTGTCAACCAAATGGGACGGCAACAGGCATTTTACCTCAAGCTTGGCGTACAGTATCTGCGTGGGCAGGAGGCAGAGTATCTCGCCGAAGGCGCCCTCGAAGATACCAACAACGATGGTGTGCTTAACGAGTCCGAGCTTCCGATTCGACGCTCGCGCACCAACCTGGTGCAACCGATGCTCGGCTTCGCGATGACATTCTGAGCGGTCATCTGTGCCCCCACGCCGTAACGATGTGGGACAGTGGTGGACAGGCATTGGTACCTGTGCGTACTCTACGCGTCTGATTTTCCATCACGGGTCAGCTTTACGTCATGACATCCAGGTCGAGAATTGTCCGGTACGTTGTGTTGGCCAGTTTCCTATTGCCCATTCCCTGTCTGGCCATGGCCCCACCAACCGACTCCCTCGCGGTCGACCTCGCGGAGCACGAATGGACGCATCGACTCGTGCTCGTGTTTGCGCCAACAGAGGACCATCCGGCGCTTGCCGAACAGATGGCGATGTGGAGTGCGGAGCGGAACGGGTTCGAGGAGAGAAAACTTCGCATCTACCGTCTGGTCGGAACCGGAAGCGGTCGGTTCTACAGGCAGCCAGATGCGGAGGGGCAACCGATCTCCGAGACGTCGGCGCGGGGACTTCGTGAGCGTTTCGGCGTGCCAACTGATGCGTTTGTCGTGATCCTCGTTGGGCTTGATGGCACGGAAAAGAAACGCCATCCAGAGCCGCTTGCAACGGACGACCTGTTTGCTACCATTGACGCCATGCCGATGCGGCGGGCCGAAATGCGAAAAGAGAATCGTGGACATCAATAACCTCGCGTCGGCTAGAGGCCACAAAAAACGCCCGCTACGGAAGCATTCGCGTGCTCCGTAGCGGGCGTTCGTATGGTGCGGGATGTCGATCGAGACATTACAGCTCAATTCCGATCAGCCAGCGTCCGGCTAGTTCATCCTGATCGCCGATGAGGTCTGGATCGCTCACGTAGAGGGGGAACCGGGCAACAAAGCTGAGGTCTTGCAGGACGTCGGACTGCTGTGTCCACCGACGGAGGGCGCCAACATCCGCCACGTTGTAGCGAACGCCGAAGCCGGCATCAGCCACGAGGTCGGTCGCGGTGAATCCGGCGAGGAAGGCGCCGTCGTTCCAGGCCTGTCCGATTCCGGAGAATGCTTCGACCCCGAGAGGTTTGAGCAGTCCGATGCCCGACGAGGCAAGCGGTCGGGCGCGAAGAGAGAGGCGCCCGGCGACGAGACGCGTTCCGCCAACCTGGCCAGTTCCGCTTCCCGTGAATCCGCGAAGATACCCGACGGGGCCGGCGGGACCGAACCCGACGAGGTGCGCATCATCTACGGGGTTTTCGAGCGCAGCCGCGGCGGTCCGGTACGCGTCGTTCTGCCACTGCGCTTCCACCGAGCGTCCGCCGAGCTGGAATTGCTTGAATCCGACGAGGCTACGCGTCCCAATTCCGAGCTGCAGGTCAGCCTGTGCGGTGAAGGGACCGAAAGATCGAGCACGCCGGGCCTCCAGCATGGCGCGAGTTGCGGCACCCGAAGGAGCGGTGGACCGCAGCGAACTGCCGGCCTCGACCATCAGGTGCACATGATTCTCGCCTTCTGCCACGCGGTAGTCCATTCGGGCCGAAAGCGTGTGCTCCTGCTGAAACGGATTGGCCGTCGCACCGCCTGTGGCGAGGCCGTCACGCGCGCCGAAGACCCGGTCGCTTCGGTTGTACTGGTGAAGGAGACCGAACCGGAGCGTTTTCGACCGGTCGGCGAGGTATGACGCAAGAGGTTTTTCCACCCGAACCTCCGATTCGATGAGTCCGAGTTTCTTCTCTGAGCGGAACAGCGTGGTGGCTCGTGGGCCGAGTGCGCGCGTCGGCGTCTCGTACGACAGCTCATAGTCGATGCCGCTGAGCCACGTGCCGCTATCTGCGGAAGTGAGCTCCACAGGTTCCGATCCGTTGCTCGCGATCACCTGTGGGTAAAGCGTCAGGCTGTACTCCGTGCGGTAGGAGTCGAACAGGTAGGCCCCGCGCGACTGCAGTCCGACACCGCCGCCGAACAGATAGCTGTACGTTCCCATCGGGCGCCATCCGACGCTGTAGGCATCCCAGTTCTGCTGCGGCGGGTGCAGGAAGCGCCGATCGACGGGGATGCTCGACGTGTTGTTGAGTCGGTTCTGATCGGGTGTTAGAAGGTTCGGGTCGAGCACGGCTCGCTCTGCCTTGGCGGGAACGGTCACCGTGACCTCATACTCAGGATAGGTCCACGGCCAGGGTTCAGCCACAACCCAGTCGTCTGGCACCGGCTTGTGGCCGTGCATCACGACGAGGGGAATGTTGATCCATTGCGTGCTGCCATCCGCGAGCGATAGTCGGATGTCCTGGGGCATCGCAACGGGCGCATGCCGCTTCAGGGAAATCGTGACCTCGTAGCCCTCAGCCGTCCGGTTTTGGTCCATCGACTCGATCCCGTAGTCGAGGGGACGCGTCGTGTTTGTGAACTGCTCGAAGTACCAGTCGAGCCGGAGTCCACTCACGTCCTCCGCGAACTTCTCCACGTCGAAGGGATCTGGATGCTGACCGGAGCGGCGTCGGAAATACTCTTTGAGCCACTGGTCTCGATTCTTTTCACCGATCACGTAGCTCATCATTTCAACGATCATCTCGCCGCCGGGGTATGCGGAGACGCCGTATCCGAGGTTCGTCTGAAACCAATCAGCCGGCGTGTTGAACCGTTCGAGCAAGCCGACATCCTTCGCGAACAGAACGCTCAGGAACGCTCCCGTATGGGCTGGATTCGTACGCCCGTTTACGTGTGCGACAGCCTCCGTCGTAGCGTAGCTGGTGAAACCTTCGTCCATCCAGGCGTAGTCGGCTTCGTTCGTGCCCAGGGCGCTGTAAAACCATTCGTGTGCGGCCTCGTGCGCTGTGACACCAAGGAGAGAGGCTGGGCTTCGTTTTCCAGTGAGAAAGTTGATCATCGGGTATTCCATTCCACCGTCGCCGGCCTGAGCCACGGTAAACTGGGGGTACGGATAGTCGCCGTACTGTTCGCTAAAGAAGTTGATAATGTCTGGGACCCACTGCTTCATCGGCTTCCACCGATCTTCGACATCCGGCTGGTAGAGAAGGTGATAGCGCGTGCCGGCGGCATCGGAGAACGTCTCGTGGATGTAGTCCGGGTCAGCCGCCCAGGCGAAATCATGCACATCCTCCGCGGAAAACCGCCACGTGAGCGAGTCGGTGCTCGTCTGCAGGTCGCCCGGACGCCACAGTCCTTCGTCCTGATCGTAGCCGTGACCGACCTCGGATGGATTCTGAAGGACGCCGGTCGAGCCCAGCGTGTACTCCGATGGGGCAGTGATGTTGACGTCGAAGGTGCCATACGGCGCGTAGAACTCTCGACCGACGTAGGGGTCCGGGTGCCAGCCTCGCTCGTCGTATTCGGCCATCTTCGGGTACCACTGGCTCATCGAAAACTCGATGCCCTCGTCATTCATCCAGCCACTCCGGCGCGTCTGCTTCGGCACCTGCGACTCGAACTCCATTTCGAAGGTCGACGAGGAGTTTGGGGGAATCGGCTCCGCGAGATCGACGCGAACGACGGTTTCGCGAATGGTGTAGTCGACCGAGCGCCCATCCTGTGCCAGCGATAGGATCCGATGATAGCCTCGCGTGTCTGCGTCCAAGTTGAAGATGCGTGGCACGATGCGTCCGTCTGGATCCGGAAGATGGCGGTTCCGCTCGGCCATCATCGAGTTCGGGTGGAAGGCGTTGAAGTACAGATGGTAGTACACCGTCCGAAGGGTATCCGGCGAGTTGTTGGTGTACGTCAGTCGTTGCGTCCCGCGAAGCTGATGTCGGTCTGCGAGGAGCGTGATGTCCATCTCGTAGTCCACGCGCTGTTGCCAGGGTTGCGAGGCCTGAGCATGGGCGGGACCGGGCGAGGTCATCCACGAGAGGGCGAGGAGGGCGCCGGCGAGCACACCGGCAAAACGGCGAATCATGAGTAGAGAGGCCTGGATGGGAGGGCACCGGAATGATGTGTTCAAATGACATCGAAGTCTTTCTCCGTACGGCGTGGATTGTTTCGGTCGCTTGGTCTATCCGACCATCTCGCAAAGAAACGGTCTCGCTTGTCGACTCGGCATGTTGCACGGCGCTGGGCATTGCGCAGCCCGGAAAGACACCCGCGATGAGGGATGCTTTTCGAATTCCCCGCAACAGTGAATCAAGGAATTCGTCGTGACGTTTTCCCTCAGGCACTACAGCCCCTGTATTTCCCTCTTCATCCCCGTCGCCTGACATGGCTGCCTCTTCCCGTTCTTGCCCGTCCTGCGGTGCTCGCATTCCTGAGGGTGCCGACCGCTGCGATCTCTGTGGTTCCAGCATTGCCTCTGAGAGCCAACCTGAGGACCAGGACGATTCGACATCTGACGTCGGCGCGACGGAGACCGATTCCGACTCGGCAGACATTACAGGCGAGGCGGCGTCTTCGCCAGAGGGGCAAAACGGGGGGAGAGGACCGGCGGACGGCTCACCGGAAGATCCGGATATGGTGTATTGCAACGCATGCGGCTCGTCGAACCCGGCCGATGCAAATTTCTGCAGTCAGTGCGGTGCGAAGCTCGAAGCGGTGCCGGAGGGAACGCGTCGGGTCGACCCTCGCCTGCCACAGGGAGAGCCGGAGGGCGCGAGTGAGAATGATGAAGGGGAGGAAGACGAACACCAGTTGATGTCACAGCAGCTCCTCCTCACCATCGGAGTGGCTGTTCTGGTTCTCATCGCATTGTTCTTCGTGACGCTCTGGAGTCAGAACCAGCAATGGGGGGACGACGAGCCGGCGACCCAGACGTCGGAGACGTCCGCCGCCCCTGCGAATGGCACGCCAGCAACGGGTACGCCGGCGCCGATGAACGCGCCCGACCTGAACACGCTTGTTGACGAAAACGGTGTCGATCTTTCTGATCCCGTGGAGCAACAGGCCGATTCCCTCGAGCAGCAATTGTCGAACGTCGACGGCCAGGTGCGACGCACGATTCAGGAGCAGCTCGTGAACTTGTACGTCGGCTCGGATGCCTTCGGGCGGGCCGCACGTCTACAGGAAGAGATGGCAGAAGAGACAGGAAACGCAGAGGACTGGCGTCGGTCGGGCGATCTGTTCTACAACTGGATGGAGTATGTTGGCCAGGAATCCAATGGTCAAAACCCTGCAATTGCCCCCATCGGTCGCCGCGCCATCTCATCGTATGAGAAGGTGCTCGAACAGCAGCCGGAGAACCACGATGTGCGCACGGATATGGCCACAGTGCTCCTTCGGTCCAACAACCCAATGCGCGGGGTGGAAGAGCTAAACCGCGTGCTGGAACAGGATTCCACGTTTGTGCCTGCGCGTTTCAACAAAGGGATCGCCCTTCTGTGGATCGGGCGGTATTCCGAGGCCATCGAGCAGTTCGAAGCCGTTCAGGATCTGACTGGAGAAGAGTCGCCGCAGTACCAGCAGGCCGAGCGGGCGATCCAGCTCGTAAAGGAGGAGATGAGCGCGAATGGTGGTGCGTCGCCGTCGGAGGCCCCCTCGGTGGCACCGACCGGATGATAGACGCCTCTCGTTTCGTCGAGAACGTGTCGACACACTCGAATGCGGATTTTGCTGCGCAACGCTACGGCTAGCACGCGAGGCCGCTGTACAAACGTATGCCCGATCATACCGACGTCTCCCGTGAGGTATCGCTTTCGTCCCGTCTTTTCTGGCTCGGGGCCGCTCTCTGGATCGTCGCTGCGAAGACCCTGGTGGTCGTGACCTGGACGCCGGTGGAAATCGTTTCGCCCCGCGTCCGCCTTCTGGCGTATGGCTTGGCGCTGGGCCTTCCTTGCGTCCCGCTCGTCCTAGTAGCGGCACGTAGCGCGGTGTTCGGTCAATGGCGACGCGGTCTCATCGCGTCGGCTATTCTGGGCGTTCTGCTCACGTTCGTTACGGCGTCGGGCATCACGTCTGCTGCGTTGCGAGCTGCCCATTCATGGGAGACGCACCAGGTGCTATATCGTCACCGCGACGAGGCCGACCGAACCATCGAGACCCAGCGACGAGTCAGTGACGCGAAAGGGGAATATCGAACCGTTCAGACGCGCCCGATCACGTCTTTCCTGTCGTACACCGAACCGATTGTGGGCGACCCGTCGCGGCGCAACTGGGTGTCTGTGTCTCCAGATAAGCCCTAGTGACCCCTCCGACATCCATCCAGCAGTCGGAACGTGTGGTGCGTCCTTCTAGGGAAAAGGAAGCACGTCAGGCAGTTGCTGAATCACCGACGCTAGCTACCGGTCCGTTTTGATTTCAAACCGGAATGTCTCCGTATGTCATCGACAAACGGACCTCGCATGTACACGCGTCTCGAAAGCGAGGCGTTATACCAAATCCAAATGACAATGTCGGGGTCACGATCGTTTGGATTCAATATGATCGTCGAACATAACGCACTCTCACACTTCCGTACCCACATACTCCGATGCATTTCGGAGCAGGTGCACCGGGGAATGCTGAAATGACCCACGCTCTAATGAAAGTGACCGGTAGGTAGTCACCGAACCTCAGGTTCATTGAAAGTGCAAAAAGTTGCCGATTGCCGTTTGGAGGCGGTGAAGAGGCCATAATGCGGGGATTCCTGTCCTGAATCGAGCTGAAATCCCGCGTATGTACGACACAGAAGCATATCCAAATATCGTCCAAGATCCGATCGGGTACGCAACCGTTCGGATCTTTTCTATATTGCGCCGACGCCCCCTTCGTTTTCGTCTTACGAATCGACCGGATTCATGAAGACCCTGATTAAAAATCTCGATCGCGATCAGATCGCAGAAGCTGTCGCGGAGGCTGAGTCTCGCACGGCCGGAGAAATCGTGCCCTACGTTGTGCCGCGAAGTGATACGTATGAGATCGCTATCTGGCGCGGCGCGTCGGCGGTAGCACTTTTGGCAATCACCGTGGCGCTTCTCATCGTGCAGTTTTACCAGGGGTGGGGACTCGGATGGCTCTTCACGCCGTGGGGCGTTGCGACGATAGCGCTCCTCGGTGGCGTTCTCGGGGCACTGCTTGGTGGATATGTTCCCTCGGTCGAGCGCCTACTTGCGGGAGGCGACGTGCTCGACTTGACCGTTCATCGGGCCGCCATGCAGGCGTTCGTCGAGGAAGAGGTGTTTTCAACGCGAGATCGGACGGGGATTCTACTCTTTGTTTCCCTTCACGAGCACCGGATCGAAGTTCTCGGTGACACGGGAATCAATGCAAAAGTAAGTGACGATGAATGGATTGATATCGTTCATCGCATTCGGAGAGGAATCGAGAACCGGAATCTAACCGCAGGGCTCGTCGATGCGATCGGCATGTGCGGCAAATTGCTCGAGCGCCGCGGCGTCGATATTCGGCCGGATGATGAAAATGAACTCAGCGACTCCGTTCGGACGCCCGGATTCGGGCCGTCGCATGAGTCCGAGGAAGATCCCGACGACGCCGCCTCCTGAACGGTGGAAGCACGCGGTTCTACCTCGTCGTCCTGTCGAAGACGCACTTACGATTACTCCATGTCTCGCCTCTCTCTCCCTATGCGTTTCGTCTCTCTCCGTCATTTCGCGCTACTCTTCGCGCTGCTGTTCGTTGCGGGGACATCAAGCGTTGCTGCGCAGTCCGTTCCCGAAGAGTCCATTCCGGAGCTCACGGGTCGCGTCGTAGATAGCGCCGATATGCTCGCGCCCACGACGGAGCAGGTTATTACACGTCAGCTCAAGCAACTTGAGGACTCGACGGGTAATCAGGTAGCCGTTCTCACGGTGGAGAGCCTGGACGGATACGCGATCGAGGACTACAGTCTGGCCGTTGCACGTGCATGGCAACTTGGCACCAGCGACTTCGACAACGGCGTGCTGATCACGGTGGCCAAGCAGGAGCGCAGAATGCGCATTGAGGTCGGATTTGGCCTCGAGGGTCAGCTACCTGATGCGACGGCCGATCGAATCATTCGTCACGAAATGCGCCCACGCTTCCGGGATGGCGACTTCGACACGGGCGTTCGTGCAGGTGTAACCGCTGTCGTTCAATCCATTGAGGGCACATACGAGCCGCCGGAGACGACCTCGGACGGGGTTCCTCCACGGGTCGGTGGACTGTTCGCACTCATCCTCGGCGCCGTCTTCGGAGTTCTACCCGCTTATCTTCTCCTGACGGGGACTGCAAAAAACGGTTTGGGTTGTATGCTTATCGGCATCCTATTTCTTGGCTTCATTCCGCTGGTCGGTACCGTTGCCTTCTTTAGCGGGCTGGGTCTGGTTCTCTTCGGCGAATCGGTGTTCGCTTTCCTCTTTCCGCTCATCGGTGTGCCGGTCGCCCTCATCGCCTTCATCTGGCACCTGGTCCTGATTCTGCGCAGCGACGACGTGCAGGAGATGCGCGACAAGTTTCAGGAGGGAGAAACGATCAAGCGCGATCTCAAAGTCGGGTGGCTCCATCTTCCGGCGAGCATGTGGACGAAGTCTACCGTGGTTACGTCGTCTGGTGGAGGCTTCAGCAGCGGCGGCTTCAGCTCCGGCGGCGGTGGGTTTAGCTCGTCGGTCGGTGGCTTCAGTGGCGGCGGCGGATCGTTCGGTGGGGGCGGAGCTAGCGGGAGCTGGTAGGACACGTGAGGGAGGCGTCACATTCAACAACAAAACGGCTGACGATCGCAGATGGGACGCCCCCTGCGGCCGTCAGCCGTTTCCTGTTTGAGCAACGCAATCGGGGCATGCTTCGTCCGATTGCATCGTCTGTTACACCGCGGTAAGCGGCGGTATCAATGCATCGCGTGCTCAATTTCTAAGACCAGTCCATCTGCATCTCGGACGAAAAGCCGCTTTTTCATTTCCTGGTACGGATAGCCCGCTGCGTCGAGGCGAGAGCGTAGCGCATGCCACTCCCGCTTTTCCAGAGAAAAGCCGAGATGGTGGATGCCCCCGCGTCCGGGTACCGAAGGGTGTTTCATCTCCGTCATCTCGATCAACTCGACGATGTCGTGCCCGTGCTCATCCGCCAGCATCGCACGGCGCCGTCCCTCGCGGATGGGGTCATCCTCGACGACGCGGCAGTCCAATCCCAGCAAATCCACATAGAACGAGACGGCCTCGTCGAGGTCGGTCGTCATGATGGAAGCATGGTCCAGGTGCAGGCGGAACGGTTCGGACGCCTGGCGCCCATTTTCTGAAGCTGATGGACGATCGGAAGCTTTCATGATCAACGAAGGAGAACTTCGATAGAGAACGCTGGCCGTGACGAATGTCAGGCCGAAGCGGTGGAAGGTTGAAAAGCGGCAGCGTCGATGTTGAGACGCTTCATTTTCTTGTAGAGGCCCTGACGGGTCAGGCCGAGCACATCGGCGGACGCGGTGATCTGACCATCGCACGTGGCGAGCACTCGCTTGATGACTGCAGACTCCGTGGCAGCCAGCACATCGCTCAATGAGGTGTCCGGTTGAAGGACGGTTTCGATTGAGGGTAGATGTCCGTCACCGCGCGATTCAGATGCCGGTGTGGGCTGCGAAACCGACGCCTCGTCTGCTGCGTCCCGGATGGGTTTGGCAAGGAGATCGTCATCAATGAGGGGCGCGGGCTCGGAATGCACCAGCAGAAGCGTCCGCTCGATTTCGTTGCGCAGTTGGCGCATGTTGCCAGGCCAATCGTACTGAATGAGAGTGTTGATCGCCTGGCTCGTGATCGAGACGGGCGGCGTACCGTCGGGTCGTAGCTCATCAACGTAGTAGCGCACAAGGAGCGGAATGTCCTCGCGACGATCCCGCAGCGGCGGAACGCGAATGGGAATGACGTTAAGGTGCAAGTACAGGTCTTCCCGGAATTGGCCGTCGCGGATTGCGGTCCGGAGATTGGTGGAGGAGGTCGCAACCACGCGTACATCGACCGGGGTTGGCGTCGTCGCTCCTTTCGGAACGACATCGCCCGTTTCAATCGCCTCGATCAATTGATCCTGTACGGACTCCGGGAGGCTGTCCACGTCGTGCAAAATAACCGTTCCTCCGTCTGCCGCCTGGAATGCGCCGGGCTCAAGTGTGTCGCCGCGCATAGCGCCGAAGAGCTGCGCGTCAAGGGGGGCCCGCTGCATGTTCGAGCACCGAACAACGGTACACGGTTCGCCCGCCCGTTCGCTTGTCGCGTGAACAGCTCTGGCCACGTGGAGCATGCCGGCACCGCGTTCGCCTGTTACGAGCACTGGGCTGTGGCTGGCTTCGATGCGGCGGAGTTGCTGCGCGACCGCCTGCATGGCTGGGCTCTCGGCCACAAAGCCGTCCACGGGAATGCGTGTCGATGACCCCTGGAGCGCGTTGCGTCGTGCGCGTACCTGATGCTGCTGCGCACGCTCAAGGGCCAGGCCGAGGACGGGCAGCCACGGACGGATGCGTTGGAGCGCATCTCCATCCGGGTCATCTGGACCGCTCGACCGAATCCCGAAGAAACACTGAGTAGGTGTAGCCCCGACGAGCGGCAGCCACATGATGTCCTCGGCGTGTCCGTTCGTACGAGCATCCGACTGTTCGATATCAGGGCTTGTCCGCTCCTGACCGGCGACGGCTGCCGGACCCGGCAGAGCATCGGGGTCCGACCCGGTCGCATGCAGCCGTTCGAGTCGGCCGGACGCCGTGCGCCGGTAGATACCGATCCAGGTCGAGGGGAAGAGCGGCTTTACGGTCTGAATCCACGTCTCGGCCACGAGCGGGACGGACCGAGAGGCATGGGAGAGGAGGGCACCGATCACTTCCTCGAACGAACCGCTGGTATCGTCGTCGGCTGAAGCGACGTAGGGTGGGACGAGTCCGCTAGCCTCGTTGGGTGGGGAGCCGCTGAGTTCAGACGACGCGGACTCAAACTGCTTCAGCCGGTTCGAGAGATCGTCGGTCGCTGCATCGTCTTCGATGACGGAGGCCGCCGAGCGCGCGACGCTGTATGCAACGCGGGCATCGCTAAACTGACCGAGGGCGCGTGCAACGTCCCCTTCTGCCGAGGCGCGGAGGACGACGTACGGTAGAACGGTGTCGTAATCGCTGTAGGCAGATGTCGACTCCATTACGCTGCGGGCCTCCTCTGGCCGATCGCAGTGGACAAGGAGGGTTGCACGTGTGCAGAGGCTTCGCAACTGGTGGCCACGGTGCCCCGTCTCGCGTGCATTTCGGAGTGCGCGTTGCACCCACGCATCCGCGTCTTCGTGCTGACCGTCGCGAGTCAAGAGCTCGGCGCGGAGGAGAGCGACGTGAGAACGGTGGAGCCCATGTGGAAGCTGATGAGCCTGTTCGAATAGGCTCTGCAGGAATTCCTCTGCTGCCTCCGTATCGTTCCGTCGCAAAGCAATGCGTGCACGCAGGGTTTGCAGGTGTGCTCGGCCCACCGGGTACTCCGCGGCGAACGTGCTGGCGCGGTCAATCACACGTTCTGCGTCGGAGAGTCGCTGCGATCGCAAGAGCGCTCCGACATGGGCATGGTAGGCCGCGAGAAGGGGGTACCTCGAGACCGCCGACGGGCTCGACAAGAGGCGTTGAGCCTGTTCAGCACGTTCGATGACGTGCTCCGGGTGCGCGCCGAGGTCATATGCGAGAGCCGCGCGCTGGGCGGCGGCATGTCCCTGAATGCGTCGATTGCCCTGTTCTTCTCCGATGTCAGCGAGCTGGTCGAGGTGATGACGGGCGTCGTCATACCGCCCCTCAAAGCGAAGGGCGGGAACGCGCAGATCGTGGAGCCACCGGGCGGCGAGCGTATCGTTTGCCTTCTCCAGTAGAGACGCCGCCTCGTCGAGCGCCCGGCGCATCAGGTTGTATTCGTCGAGCGCAAAGTATGCACGCGCCTGTCCTAGCCGGGCCCAGCAGCGTCCGCGGACGTTGTGGTGCTGTGTATACAGCGAAAGGGCTTCGTCTAGGAGCGAGAGTGCTCGTGCTTCCTCATCCGGCGTGGTGTCCCGGAAGATGTGAGCCCAGCCGAGCCAGAGAGCTAGATCAGCCCGCGCGGTCATGCTATATGCCTCACGGTTGTCGGCGCGTTCAAAGGCCTCCAGTCGCTTCATCGCTCTCTCCGGACGGCCGACATGAGCGATGTCGATGCACGCAGCGAGGCAGTGAAGACGAACGATTCCGTCATCCGCCTCCGCCGCATCGTCTAACGGTTCCAGCAATGGCTCCAGCATACGGGCTACGTCCTCTGCTCGCCCGTCGGCAAGCAGGTCGACCGCCATAGCAATGGTCTGGGCGTAGCGCATGAGAGCAGTGAGCGTGGAAACGGACAGTTTGTGAGAACGTCGAGCGCCATACCCGTGGGGGAGGTACAGCCATCGAGAATCAATCGGTAATCAGAAGCGAGAAGCTGACGACGGGTTTACATAAACCCAAGCTCCAGCTGTGCTTCCTCAGACATCATGTCGGGAGTGAAAGGCGGGTCGAACGTGAGTTCCAGATAGACGCTTTCGACGCCCTCTGTCATGCGTACGGCATCCTCGACTTGGCCGGGCAGAATGCCTGCAGCGGGGCAGTTGGGTGCCGTGAGTGTCATTAGCACGTCGACATGATTGTCCTCGTGTACATCGATGTTGAAGACGAGGCCGAGATCATAGACGTTGACTGGAATCTCAGGATCGTAGATCTCCTTGACGTTCTCCACAATGCGGCGCTTGAGGTCGCTTTCGGGCTCCGGCTGTATGTGGGCTGGGATGATCTCCGGACGCTCGAGCTCGCGATTTTCGTCGGAGCGGTCGGGCGCTTCGTCGCTGGTGTCGGGCGGGACCATGTTAGACATAGCAGGAGAGTGGTTCTAGGATCAGATCAGGGGGCGCGCAGCGAGGCGTTAGGAATAGCGCGAGGCGCGCGTTTTCATTTGCTCGATCATGGCTGCGAGGCCGTTGTTTCGCTGCGACGACAGGTGCTCACGCATGCCGATCTCGTCGAGAAAGTCGAACGTCGCGTTCTCGACCACGGCCGGGGGCTGCTTATCGAGCACGCGGATGATCAGCGCAGCGAGCCCTTTCGTAATTTTCGCGTTCGAGTCGCCTTTAAACGTGAGGACGTTCTGGCTCTCGTCGTAGTCGGTGCGGATCCAGACCTTCGACTGGCAGCCGTGAATCCGGTACTCGTCCGTTTTGTACGCCTCATCGATCAGAGGAATCTCGTCGCCCATCTCGATGAGGTATTGATACCGGCTCATCCAGTCGGGGAAGAACGCGAACTCATCTACAATCTCCTGGGCGCGGTCATCGACAGCAGTGGTGGGCATGGCGGGAATGAGAGAGCGAGAGAAAACACGTGGTTAGCGCAACATCGTGGCTGCTGTATCAAGAGCTTCGGCAAGCGCATCCACGTCGTCGCGCGTGTTGTAGAAGGCGAAGGAAGCACGCAGCGTGCCCGGGAGGCCGAGACGCTTCATGAGCGGTTGCGTGCAATGGTGTCCGGTTCGAACGGCAACGCCGAGGCGGTCGAGGATCGTCCCCACGTCGTACGGGTGGAGATCGTCGAATGCCATCGAGACGACGGATGCCTTCTCCGGCGCCGTTCCGACAATGCTGAGCCCGGGGATCATGGACACCTGCTCGGTCGCGTAGTCCAGCAGGTCGTGCTCGTGACGGGTCATCCCGTCGGTGTCAAGGTCCGAGATATACCGGGCCGCTGAAGCCAGTCCAATCGCGTCCGCGATATTCGGTGTGCCGGCTTCCAGTTTGTGCGGAAGATCGGCATATGTGGTTTTCTCGAACGAGACCTCGTCGATCATGTCTCCGCCTCCGTGATACGGTGGGAGGGAGGTCAACATGTCATGGCGTCCGTACAGCACGCCGATTCCCGTCGGGCCGCACATCTTGTGGCCGGAGAAGCAGAAGAAGTCGGCGCCGATGTCCTGGACGTCCACGGGACCATGCGGGACGGACTGCGCCCCGTCCACCAGGACAGGAATATCGCGCTCGTGGGCGAGATCCACGATCTCTTTCACAGGGTTAATGGTGCCGAGCGCGTTGGAAATGTGGACGACGGAGACGAGCTTCGTTTTCTCCGTCAGAGCATTTCGGAGGGCGTCCAGGTTCAGTACACCCTCATCGGATATCGGCACCACCCTCAGTTCGATGCCAATATCGTTTCGAAGCATTTGCCACGGAACGATGTTGGCGTGGTGCTCCATTTCTGTGATCACCACTTCGTCGCCAGCTTTGAGTCGCTTCCCAAAGGTGTTGGCGACGAGGTTGATCGACTCCGTCGTTCCCCGCGTGAAGATCACCTGCTCGTCCGTCGGGGCGTTGATGTAGTCCCGAATGGCCTCGCGCGCATCCTCGTACGCATCGGTCGCGTTCTGGCTGAGCCGGTGTACACCGCGATGCACGTTGCTATTTTCCTGCTCGTAGTACGTGCTCAGCCGGTCGATTACAACCTGAGGCTTCTGCGACGTCGCCGCGTTGTCGAGGTAGACGAGCGGGGTGTCGTCATACACATCCTGGTGCAGTGCCGGGAAGTCGCGCCGGACCTGCTCCACGTCGAACGTACGGGTCTTGGAGGCGGTGGTCGGCATGGCTACAGACGGAGAATGGGAGAGGGGAAAGCGATATGCATGCGGGCGGAGCCGTGCCGGAATACGCCACAGACCCCGCCCATTGCAGCCGATCCGGTTTCGGTGCAGAAGACCGGGTCAGGCTCATGCGATCGATCGGAGCTAGGGTTAGCTGCGATCGAAGTAGCTGGCGAAGCGCTCCTGTACGCGCTCCGTCATGTGCTCACGGAGGGCGTCGACACGAATCTCATCGACAATGTCCTGCGCGAACGCCTGCAGCATCAGGATGCGCGCGCGCTTCTCCGAGAGGCCGCGCGAGCGAAGGTAAAAGATGCCTTCCTCGTCGAGCTGGCCGGAGGTCGCACCGTGCGAGCACTGCACGTCATCCGCATAAATCTCCAGCTCCGGCTTCGTGTACATGTTCGCCTCGTTCGAGAGCACGATGCTCTTGTTCGACTGGTAGGCGTTGATCCGCTGCGAGTCTGGGCGGACGAACACTTTGCCGTTGAAGACGCCCTTCGATGCATCGTTGAGGACGTTCTTGTAGAGCTCGTTGCTCACGCAGTCGGCGTGCACGTGATCGACGAGCGTCTGATTGTCGACGTGCATGCTGTCTTTGCCGAGGTACAGCCCGTACAGGTTCGACTCGCAGAACTCGCCATCCGGGGTGATGGTGAGGTTGTTGCGGACGACCTCGCCAGAGAGCGTAATCGTGTTTGTCGAGAACACACTGTTGTCCTCGTGGTACGCGGCGGTCGTCTGGACCTGCGACGACGCATCGCTTTCGACCTGGCCGATGTAGTGGTCCAGGTTGCCGCGGGCACCGACGTATGCTTCGCGCACTGTGTTCGTGAACACGCGGGCGTCGGTGAGGGTGTGCTGCATCTCGATGATGGTCGCGATTCCGCCATCTTCCACCACGAATAAGTGGCGTGGCTGGATCATCACGTCATCGTCTGCGACCGTCAGGTGGACGGCGTAGATTGGCTTCTCGACAATCGTCCCGCTTGGCACATAGACGAACAGGCCATCCTGCACAAAGGCGGTGTTGAGCGCGGTTAACGCTTCGTCTTCGAAGTCGGCGTATTCGCCGTAATGCGCTTCGACAATGTCCGGGTGGTTGGCGCCCGCATCGGCGAGGCTCGATACTACGACGCCGTCGGGCAGGGTGCCGATATCCGAAAGGCCCTCGTGGACGCGGCCGTTGACGAGCACGATCCGGTGCGCATCGAGGTCGTCGATGAGCACGTCGTTCAGGTCAGACGGGTCGACGTCCGGGACATTCATCGACAGCGGGAGCGTGTACTCCCGGTCGACGATTTTCGAGATGTCAGTGTACTTCCAGGCTTCCAGCTTGTTGGTTGGAACGCCCAGTTCGGCAAACCGCTCGATGGCCGCCTCGCGGTGGCTCGAAATCGAGGCGTTTTTTCCATTCAGCGCCTGGCCACTGCTCATCTCGAAAGCCGAGAGAAAGCGGTCCTTGGCCGGGGCGCTTGTGTCAAGAGTTGTAGGCATAGTCACGGTGGATTTTCAGTTGAAGCAGACGGAGGATGGGGAACGGTTCCCGGGTTACGCGGCGGCCGTTGCCTCCTCACGGATCCACTCGTAGCCTTTGTCTTCCAGCTCCTTCGCCAGCTCTTTGTCGCCGGACCGCACGATGCGACCATCGACCATCACGTGCACGTGATCCGGCACGATGTAGTCGAGGAGGCGCTGGTAGTGCGTGATGACGAGGAAGCCTCGGTCGTCGCTACGTAGCTTGTTGACGCCCTCTGAGACCTGGCGCAGCGCGTCAATATCGAGGCCCGAGTCCGTCTCATCGAGAATGGCGAGGCGCGGCTCCAGCATGGCGAGCTGGAAAATTTCGTTGCGCTTCTTCTCACCGCCGGAGAAGCCTTCGTTGACCGCGCGCTTCGTAAGGTCAGCGCTCAGGTCGACGAGCTTGGCGCGCTCGCGGACGAGCTTCAGGAAGTCGCCGGCGCCAAGTTCTTCTTCACCCCGTGCTTCGCGGACAGCGTTGACCGCTTCACGAAGGAAGTTGGTCATGCTGACGCCCGGCAACTCAACGGGGTACTGAAAGGCGAGAAAGACGCCTTTTTCGGCGCGCTCTTCCGGCTCGAGTTCGAGCAGGTCTTCGCCGTCGTAGAGGATTTCTCCTTCCGTGACTTCGTATTCTTCGCGACCGGCCAGGACGGATGCGAGCGTGCTTTTGCCGGAGCCGTTCGGCCCCATGATGGCGTGGACTTCGCCGGTGTCGAGCGTGAGGTTCACGCCTTTGAGGATCTCAACGTCTTCATCTTCGACGCTGACGTGGAGGTTCTTGACTTCGAGGAGTGCCATGTGTGGTGTCGGTCTACAGGTGTTCAGATTCGATATGGGTGCAGGGGTCGGACGCGCCCGTTTGGGTCGGGCGCGTCCGAGGCAGGGTTATCCAACCGAGCCTTCGAGCTCGATCGCGAGCAGTTCTTTCGCCTCGACGGCAAATTCCATCGGGAGCTCAGCAAGGATTTCTTTGCAGAAGCCGTTCACGATCAGCTTCAGCGCCTCTTCTTCGCCGAGGCCGCGCTGATGGCAGTAGAACATCTGGTCCTCGCCGACCTTCGATGTCGTCGCCTCGTGCTCGACTTGCGCCGACGGGTTGCCGATCTCGATGTACGGGAACGTGTGCGCTCCGCACTGATCGCCGATCAGGAGCGAGTCGCACTGGGAGAAGTTGCGGGCGTTCTCCGCGTTCTTGCCGATCTTAACGAGGCCGCGGTAGCTGTTCTGCGCCTTGCCGGCCGAGATCCCTTTCGAGATAATCGTCGACTTCGTGTTCTTGCCGAGGTGGACCATCTTCGTCCCCGTGTCGGCCTGCTGGTGCCCCTTCGTGAAGGCCACGGAGTAGAATTCGCCGACGGAGTCATCTCCCTTGAGAATAACCGACGGGTACTTCTGCGTGACCGCCGAGCCGGTTTCGAGCTGCGTCCAGCTGATCTTCGCGCGATCGCCTTTGCAGATGCCGCGCTTCGTCACCAGGTTGTAGACGCCGCCTTCACCGGTCTCCGGGTTGCCCGGGTACCAGTTCTGGATCGTCGAGTACTTGATCTCGGCATCCTCATGTGCGACGAGCTCGACGCAGGCCGCGTGGAGCTGATTCTCCTTCCGCATCGGTGCGGTGCAGCCCTCGAGGTAGCTCACGTACGAGCCCTTCTCCGCCACGATCAGCGTGCGCTCAAACTGTCCCGTGCCTCCCTCGTTGATCCGGAAGTAGGTCGAGAGCTCCATCGGGCAGCGTACGCCCTCCGGTACGTAGACGAATGAGCCATCCGAGAAGACGGCCGAGTTGAGAGCGGCGAAGTAGTTGTCCGTGTACGGAACCACGGAGCCGAGATGCTCGCGCACGATTTCGGGATGCTTCCGGGCGGCTTCGCCGAAGGACATGAAGAGCACGCCCTTCTCCTTGAGCTTCTCCTTGAAGGTGGTTGCGACGGACACACTATCCATCACGGCATCCACGGCGACGCCCGTGAGCTGCTTCTGCTCCTGAAGCGGAATACCGAGACGCTCGAACGTCTCGAGCAACTCGTCCGGTACTTCATCCAGACTGTCGTACTGGGCCTTGTCTTTCGGCGCAGAAAAGTAGCTGATGTCCTGAAGGTCCGGCTTTACGTACTTGAGGTGCGCCCATTCCGGGTAGCTGTCCTCGTCCTCCATCAGCGTCTTGAAGTACCGGAAGGCCTTCAGGCGCCACTCAAGCAGCCACTCGGGCTCTTCTTTTCGCTCGGAGATGTACCGAACGATGTCTTCGTTTAGCCCCTTCGGAGCTTTTCCAGACTCAACTTCGGTGTACCAGCCGTGCTCGTACTCCTGGCTGGCTACCCCCTCTAGGTATTCGGTTTCAGACTGGCTCATAAAATCCTCGTCCTTAAGAAATTCGTGCGTGCTCGCGGCTGCGACAATGGCGCGTCGCATCGTGCAGGTCAGGCAGTGGGTGCGATGATGCTCCGCGCAGCAGGTCGTGTCATGCCTGCCGGGTTGTTTGGTCTGGCGTTAGGTCCAGGGTCGACATGTGGGCGTCGACCATCCAACGCGATGCGGCACACAACTCCGGTGGAGCATGTGTTGCATCGTGTGTAAACAACCGTTTACGCTTTGCTTCTGTGTCAACGCCCGATTACAACCACGGCCTTGATCCCGCGTTCCTGCAATTTATCGAGCCATTACGTCTTCATTGCAGTTTTCTAGAGTCACTCGAAGCAGGAGCCGGAGGACGACGGGCCAAGCAAATTTTGCGACGCTAAAGTGAGCTGATAGGATGTGCGTCCACGCGCGGACGGGATGGCGGACAGACACTGCCGTTTTACCGGAATGAATTATGGCGTGAATGACTGATCTGCAGACGCGTGGCCGAACGCGACAGAGAAACCTGTGAGGTGTAGATAGGTACAGATTGTGCAGTTAAAATTGGCTAAACTGGCCCCACGCGGCGCTTTGATGTGTCGACCACCTAGGGTCGGTACAGCGCCGAAAGATCTGTGACAAAACCTGTTTGAGTCGCTACTATGGACATTTCTATCACGCAAGAGGCGCTGTCGCAACTTCGAACCGTCGCCTCCGCGGAGTCTGTTGACCTCGATGATACCCTGCTCCGAATCGCCGTCGTACCAGGTGGTTGCTCCGGGCTTACATACGATCTCGGCTGGGACACGACGGTGCAGGACGAAGACCAACTTACAGAGATCGGCGGGCTCCGCGTCGTCCTCGACGCAAAGAGTGCGCTCTATCTCGACGGGTCTGAACTACACTTCACCGATGGACTCCAGGGGGATGGTTTTCACTTCTCGAATCCACAAGCAACCCGCTCTTGCGCCTGCGGTGAGTCCTTCGGCATGTAGCACGACGTGGCTACACGCCATGGGCCGGCACGTGATACGTACGCTGCGGTTGAACGGCCCGCTCGCCCATTAGCTTAAACGCAGTGTAAACAATCGTTGACACGTTGAAGATGGCGGAAACGGAAGAGGTTCAGTTAGAGCCGGGATCGCGTGAATCGCGGCTGTACGAGGTATTCGCGATCGATCTCTGGTGGAGCCTCGGAATGATGGCTGCAGGTCTCGTGATCGCAGGGGTTTTGTTTGCATCCATGAGCGCGGACGCGCTGCGAATCGCCGGCCTTGCTGTCGGCGCGGCGGGAGCACTCACGTTCGCCGCACGCCTGATTGCACTTCGCGGCCTCAAACAGACGCGGGTCGATGAGTGGCTGGTGATCCTGGGCAGTGTCGCCGTGTTTGTCGGCCTCACCGAGGCGGTCCATGCCCTTCTACAACTCTTTTAGGTCGAACCTGCGTACTCGCCTGCTCCCCACACCCGGCCCAATGACTACTGGACTCACGCGTCATCCGTCCGGGTCCATCGCACGCGGTCCCCTGCGACGAGTCCGTACGTGTCGGAAAAGCCGGCCGGGGTTTCGAGGACGTACTGCGCCGGTACGCCCGATTCGATGAGCTCGTCGGAGTACGGGCGCGTGTACTTCGAGATGCTGACGATGGTCGAGTCCGCGTCGATGAAGATGATGTCGAGAGCGATGGGCGTGTTCGACATATGAAAGTACCGCGGCTGTTCGTCTGCGAATGGAAACAGCATGCCGCTAGTCTCATCGGGGAAGGATTCGCGCTGCATCATCCCCCGCGTCTGTGCGGAGTCCGACTCGGCGATCTCAATGTCTATCGTCACGACCGTGTCCGCCGTGCCTTCCGTCATCACGGCCAAAGTCCCCTCCTTGTCGAAAGGAATATTAGTCGCGTCAGCCGACGAGGAGTCGGCATCCTTTCCCGAATCTGTGCCGCACCCTGCAACGGGTATCCAGAGGATGAGGGCGATTCCGAGGAGGAAGGGTAGTCGAGACATGAGGCGGTAGGTTGGGTCGGGGGCAGCGCGAGTGGAGACGTAGAGTCAGTCAAGACGCGGGCGATGGATCCGAGGTTCGCGTCCATTGCACGGTCATGCCGGGTTCGATGTTGAACCGGTTGGAAAAGCCTGCGCGAACCTCGACAACGTATCGTTTGGGAGCCTCAGGCTTGATGTTTTTCGTCGAAAAGGGTGTGGTGTTCTCGACGATATTTATGATGCTCGAATCGGGATCGAGAAACATGATGTCGAGGGGAAGCGGTGTGTTCTTCATCCAGAAGCCCGTGCGACTCGTCTCTTCCATGATGAAGAGCATGCCCCGATCATACCCAAGGGAGCGGCGATGCATCAATCCGCGGGCACGTGCAGCATCCGTCTCGGCGATCTCGACATCGATGGTGCGAACCGGCGTTCCATCGCTTTGAACGAAGGTCAGCGTTCCGTCTTTGCGGAACGAGGGTTCAGAGGCCGAGGGGGACGTTGAGTCCGAGGTGTCATCAGAGCAACTCACGAAAAAGAGAGAACCGGTCAGAAGGAGGAGGGGAAGAAGGTAACGGGTCCGCGGGGTCATGCAGGTTGCGAAGCGAGTGAGGAGTGCGTTAGAGTCGACGTTCGTAATAGACGACATCATCGAGCGGGTTGTGGTAATAGGCCTCCCGTTCTACGAAACCAAGATCCTGGTACACCGATCGCGCTGCCGTCATGGAGGCGACGGTATCGAGGCGCATGATATTGTACCCTCGCTCACGCGCCTCACGCAGGATCGCCTCGGCGAGCTGAGAGCCAAGGCCCTGTCCGCGGAATTCTGGGCGAACGTAGAGGCGTTTCATCTCGCAGACCCGATCTCCGTTCGGTTCCGGGTCGAGAGGCTTGAGTGCAACCACTCCGACCGCCCGTTCGGTCACGGTGTCATTCACGTACTGTGATCCACCAGGCGCGTCTACCGCGAGAAGCGCGACCCCTTGTGGAGCCGCGTACGGACCGGGTAAGTCCTGAAGTTCTCGCTCCACATCCTGAAAGTCGAGATCAAAGTCGAGTTCGGACAGGTATTGGCGGAAGAGAAGGCGCACGGCGGCCCATTCGTCACCTTGAGTGGGTCGAATCTGGATGGATGAAGCCGTCATAACCTGTTTGGCGGATGCATCGTAAAAAAGTGAACGTTGCCATTCGTGTCTATCACTAGATCCTAATCGCTAGGACGCGGTAGACACGGTGTGAGAGATTGATCAAGCCGGCTGTTGCTAGCACGCGAGCAAGCATCGCGAGCAAGCATCGCGTGCCGGCATCGCGTGCCGGCATCGCGTGCTAGCATTGCGAGGACCGACTGTCGGCAGGTCCGTACCGTTGGATGGCCGACGGCTGTTCGCCAAACAGGTTCTCATGAATGCTGCCGAAGCGACTGCGAAGAAAGAGGGGCAAAGGTGTCAATCAGGAGGGCATGAGGCGTTCGGTGATCCCGTCGGCTAGAAGACGGCCGGATCGTGTGAGACGAATACACCCCGTATCTGGCTCGTTGATCAGATCGTTCTTGACGAGTTTCTCGATCAGAGCACTGCGGGCGCTCAACAGATCGTACCCGTATCGGTCGCGAAGATCCGACAGATCCAGACCCTCGTGGGTCCGCAGCCGAAGGAAGATATATTCCCTGGCAAGAGAGATCCAGTCCGCCGTTTGGCGATACGCGATCGGCGGGTATCGGTTGCCCAGTAGCGATACGTAGCGATCGACATCCCGGATGTTCGTCCAGCGGGTTGCGCTCCGTTCTTCGTCACGGCCAGGCCACCAGAACGATTCGGCCGATGGCCCAACGCCAATGTAGCTTCCATGCGCGTAGATGTTGCGCAAATGGGCGGACTCATGACCGGGCCGTGCGAAATGTGTCAGTTCGTACGGTGTATAGCCGGCCTCTTCCAGCAGTTCGTTCGCCACTTTCAACATCCGTGCTCGTCGGACGCGATTCTCATTTTCGGCCGCCTCTGACTCTTTGTTCGGATCGGATGCGCGATCCGGTTGCCACTCCAGCAGCGTCACGGACGGAATTCCCATGTCGATGGCCTGCTGCAGGTTGTCCGTCCACCGCTCAATCGACTGCTCGGGCCAGCCGAACGCCATATCGATCGCTAACGTCTCGAATCCGACGTTGAAGGCCGTTCGAATGCTTCGCACGGCATCCGCGGGGGAGTGTGGAGCTCCGAGGTGTTGTAGGTCGTCCGGGTAAAAGGAGAGGACGCCCATGCTGAGCCGGTCGAATCCGACATTCCGAAGTCCGCTGAGGTACGGGCGCGTGGCATCTTCCGGGTTGATCTCGGCCGTTGACTCCTCGAACGTCGACGCGTCGAAGACATTGAGGACCGTATTGAGGAGGGACCGAATGTGACGGAGGCGCAGCAAGGAAGGACGCCCGCCTCCCGCGTGGATCGTTCGTACGGGTTCGTCCTCGGCATAATCCTGCGCGTACAGCTTCAACTCGGTGGAAAGGGCGTCGACGAATTGCGTCAGACGGGCATTGAGCCGTTGTTCGTCTGGGACGACTTCGTAATAGGAATCGTCATAGGAGCGCCGCGCGGTACGGAAGGGGATGTGGAAATACAGTCCAGCCAAAGCAGCGAGCCGCCGACGTGCGACGGGTTTCAGGGGGAGAACGAAAATGCAAGCATCAGGGGTAAGCCAAAGGTAGGTAGTGCAACGAACAGATGCAGGTGTTGCTTTGCAAATACGAGACGGTCGTCGTCTGCACGTAAATAGCAGTGTAAGGAGTGTTATGTATTGTTATTTATCGTCCCGTTGTTTTGGGGTACGGTGCGTTCCACGGAGCGATCCGGCCTCGGAACCTCCCTTCCCTCGAGTTTCCACTGCTGAATTTCCACGTGTTCCTTTATCAGATCGATCGATTGCAGCAAGATTGTTCGGGTCAATCGGTTCAGTCGCTGATCGTATTCACTGCTAAGGATGGCGTCGGTGCTGATCGATGTGATCTGGTTAATGACTTTGTCGTTTTCAACAGAAGCAACATCCGCCATCATCTGATCGATGACGTTAAAGACGATGTCACTGATGGCCCGCTCAAGAAGGGACGCCATCGTTCGGCCAACACCGGGAATCGCGGCGATTGTCCGGATCTCCTGGTTCCGATCGACGGCCTCGGCGATGACGTCTTCGACATACTCTCGGAAATCAGACTGATATGTGCCATACGCCTTGGCCGTCGCTTCCTGTAGCCGGTGCGTCATGGATTGGATGAGGAGGTCCCGCTGAGGCTCGATGACCTGCTTGGTCACTTGATCGAGAACGGGGTGACCGTCTCGCACCTCATCTTTGATACCGTCCAGGATGCGGACAGCGACGCGGTCGCTGAGTTCTTCGACAACGATGCCGCCATACTTCGAAAACGTCCGGTAGAGCGCGGTTTTTCGAAAGTCGACAACCCCCAGCCGCTGCATCTTTGGGACCATGGCGATGATGCGCAGCAATCGGAGTGAACGAAGCGAGCTGACTGGAATACACCCGAGCACGTCGTACCAGTGAACAAATGGGTAGAAGAACCAGCGGTGGTACCTGCCGCGGTAGATGGCCAGCCCCCACCGAATGAGGATTTCGACGATGAAGACAGACACGAACATCAGGTCCACGAAAAAAAAGTGTTCGTGGATCGTCGACGCATACCAGAAATAAAATCCAGGAATCCACTGCTGGAGGAAATCCTGAAACGTCGGGTTCTCGAACCCCCAGTCGAAGATGAGGAGGGTGAGGTTCGACACGATCAGAACGAGCATCACGACGTCGACGGTCAGTGACAGTCGCTCTTTCCAGGTTTGCGTTCGGGGCATGAAGCGTCGATGTTGATGCGGGGGCAAGCACGATACTGCGCAGCCGACGGACCCTAGGTGGACCGCCGCCTTCTGTGCATCGCCAATATGAGGGATGAATGAGCGAATGTCGATATTCTCCCGTGACATTCTTGAGTAAGAGCAAGCCAATGCCTTCGCGGCGCCGTTCGTACTGCCGTTGCGCCATCCCGCCGAGTCATTTCACTGAGTTGAATCTGTTCATGCTCGACTTACGCCAGCTTCGCGACCAGCTCGGGCGGGTACCCGAAACGCAGGCAGGAACGCGCGACCTAAGGGAGAAGCAGCGACGGCGAGCCCTCCGCGCGTTGCAGGAGGTAGCAGATGAATGGCAGCGTGTGCAGGCGCGTGTGCAGCAGACTCAGCCTGGTCATCTTGTGGCAGCCTTGCGGTCGAGCCCCACAATGACCGCCGCTTCTTCCGCGCGGCCGACGCCCATGACCGTCGTCTCGACCGATGGGTCGCAGATCTATCCTGATCGCCACATCGAGCCGACCTACTTTCTCCTCAACATCGGACGTGTCGCGTTTCAGTACGGAACCACCGAAAGTCCCGTCCTTGATGCCGTTCCGGATTTGCGCTTTCCGAGCGATCTGAACGACCACTTCGATGAAGTCCTTTCCACGATGACGACGGAAGTCGTTTCAGCGCTCCGAGACGAGCAGGAACTGGCCGAATTGCTGAGGCTTGCTCGCGAAACGCACGTGCCAGGTCGCCCGATTGTCGCTCTGGCTGACGGGACGCTGATCCGCTGGATGTTGCGCGGGATGCAGAATCGAGCCGTGGAAGAGGAGTTGATTGAGCGCTACACCGGTATGCTGCGCGAATTCAGGGAAGAGCAATTCCCGATCGCGTCGTACATTTCGATGCCGGGAAATACGGAACTGGTGAACCTGCTCCGATTCCACCTCGATGAACTGGAGGAGGAAGCCCCCCATCCGGCTACGGTGGACGAGGTGAATCCCGGTGAGGTGGATGAAGAGGAGCCGCCCCTTGCTGGCTTGCTCGATCGCCACGTGTTCGCGTCCGTTCTCGCACGGGGCGAACGTTCGGCTGTCTTTGGTTCGATGTCCCGGATCCAGCGCCAGTATCCGGAGGGCAACGAGATCTGCTACTTTTACCTCCACGTGCCCGTGAATGACCACGAGAGTGAAATCGCCCGTGTCGAAATCCCGGCGTGGGTGGCCGATGATCGGCCCCTCGTGGACCTCGTGCACGCCGTTGTGATGAGCGAGTGCCGGAAGGGAGAGGGCTACCCGCTTGTTTTGTCGGAGGCGCACGAGCGGGCGGTCATCCGAGCCCCGGAGCGGGATGCGTTTCAGCGACTTCTCGGGCGCACACTTCGACGCGCTGGACTATCCTCACCCCATTCGCAGAAACGCCGGAGTAAGCAACGTCCACGGGTCTGACAGCCGTCGGACAACGAGAAGCCGGATAGATCGGCCTCCTTTCGTATTTATATATTTACGGTCGGGCAGACGAGCAAGATCTCGCCGTGCCGGACAGACTGAATTCGTTCGTTAACTAGAGCCATCCGTATGAAAGTCGCAGAAGTCATCGAATCCAGCACCCGGTCCTTCGTTGCCGAGGTCTACAATGACAACGACGCCCCAGCGTTTGGCACGTGGGTTCGTGCCGATGGCCGTGACGGCAGAGATATTTTCGGGCTGATCAGCCACGTTGAGGTGGGCAGCTACGATGGCAACCGGCAGGCGGTGGCGCTCGGGGTGTCCGAGGAGGATCGCCAGCGCGAGTGGCCCATGGTACAGGAACTGCTACGGACGACGGTGCATGCCCAGATTCTCGCCCACCGGGACAGAGATGGCCGGGTTCGACAGACGCTTCCCGCGCAGCCGCCGGGGATTCATGCGTTCACCTATCGCTGCGAGGAAGACATCGTTCGTGAGCTCGGCGCGCCGTATGATTTCCTACGCACGCTGATCACGCAGCCCGCCGATAACGTTCCAGTTGACGACCTCCTCGTCGCTGTGCTTCGTCACATTTACACCGCCCATGGAGGCGAAACCGGGGGCCGGCCGGAGCTCGTACGGGCCGGGCGAACGCTAAGCCGTCTGCTCGATGACGACCACGAACGACTGCAGTCGGTACTGCGACGCATACTCTAGCGGATGGCCTACCTGTGCATTGTCTCGCTGAGGGCGAACATGGACACCCGGTCGCGCAGAGTTAAAAGATGACACCGACACGGACGGGAAAGAGAATGTTGGACGAGCTCTCGCCGATAACAAGCGCGGGGTCAATCTCGAAGAACACCGACGTGTCGCGAAGAAGCCAGACGCGTCCAAATCCGAAGTGAAAGAAGGGCGCCGCCTCCGGGGCCGTCTCGCCCAGTGGGACATATGCGCCCACACCGCCGAGGAAGTACGTTCCGCGTCCACCCATGACCGGCAGCGTCACAATGAGCGATGCCGTGGGGTCGAGTGCATACGTTGCCTCGTCCTGCCCTTCGAACACGTATCCTGTGAATGCAGACCCGACGGAAACGGAGAGGTCCCGGTTGATCGGGGCCGAAACGCGGAAGCGGATGCCGGGCCCGACGTTGTCTTCAATGCTACTCGCCATCATCTGGAAACCGATTCCGAAGCGGGGTTCGGTCTGCGCCGTGGCAGACTCTACACCGACGATCCCGACGAGCAGGATGGCAACGGCAATCCGGGTGCAAACGGCACGAAAGGAAGATAGCATGTCAGACGTGGATTCTCGGAAGGGGATGAGGCTAAGGACAATCGGAATCATGCCCTTAGGACAGCCGTAGATACAGCAAGAAAAGTAACGTAGGTGTTCAGCGCGACGGACGACTCGTCGCAACAAGGCGTCTCGACAGAAACGTATACCTCACGACGCCCACGGTCAACTGCGGCAACGAAAGTCCGGTGGTCTGCGCCAGACCTTCACCGTGGCATCACGTGTCCACGTACCGCTTTCACAGCGGTATGTGAATGCGAAGCGCTTCCAGTGAACCCTGCGTGCGCGATATCTCTCATCCCGCCTTTCACTCAAGGACCCTTTTTATGCCAGAATCGTCCTCCTCGTCCGCTGCACTCGCTGGTTCCGCCGCTACAAACGGAACGAGCCCTCCGCAAACATGGGATCCCGCCGACTTCGAGGCCCTCGATTACTACGCGATTGACGAACTGTTAACGGACGAAGCGCGCCAGATTCGAGATGAGGTTCGCGACTTTATGACGGCAGAAGTCGCGCCGATCATCGAAGAGCATGCGGAGAACGAAACGTTCCCGGATCAGCTGATTCCCGAGTTTGCGCGCTTGGGGCTGCTTGGGCCGAAGGTTCCAACCGAGTACGGTGGAGGCGGCCATGATAGCATCGTCTACGGCCTGATGATGCAGGAAGTGGAGCGAATCGACTCCGGGCTGCGATCGTTCTGCTCGGTCACGGGGTCGCTCGTCATGTATCCGATCTGGAAATACGGTAGCGAAGAACAGAAGCAGAAGTGGCTGCCGAAACTCGCGGCGGGGGAAGCGATCGGATGCTTTGGCTTGACGGAGCCGTACGTCGGCTCGAACCCGTCGGATATGCGCACGACGGCGACGAAGGATGGCGACAGCTACATTATCGACGGACACAAGCGCTGGTCGACCAACGCTTCGATCGCGGACGTGGCGGTGATCTGGGCCAAGACCGAGGACGGTGCCACCCGAGGCTTTTTAATTGAGACGGATCGTGAGGGTGTGTCGACCCCGCCAATCGACGATACGCTCTCGCTGCGCGCCGCCGTAACGAGTGAGGTGGTGCTCGATGAGGTCCGCGTACCCGCTAGCAACATTCTGCCGGACGTGTCGGGCTTGAAGGGACCGCTTTCGTGCCTGAACCAGGCGCGTTACGGAATCTGCTGGGGGGCGATCGGAGCCGCGATGGCATGCTACGATGTGGCGCGTCAGCACGTGACGACCCGTGAGCAGTTCGGTCGAAAGATCGGCGGTTTCCAACTCGTGCAGGAGCGGATGGTCGAGATGGTGCAAGAGATTACGAAGGCGCAGCTGCTCAACTGGCGTCTCGGCTCGCTCATGTCGGCCGGCAACGTGCGCCCGCAGCAGGTCTCGCTCGCCAAGCGCAACAATTGCAGCACGGCGCTTGATGTGGCTCGGTCGGCACGGCAGCTTCTCGGAGGAAATGGCGTCACGAAGATGTACCCGGTGATGCGACACATGGCAAACCTGGAGTCGGTCGTGACCTACGAGGGCACACACGAGATCCACACGCTGATTGTGGGACGCGACGTCACGGGAGAAAACGCGTTTACGTGATTCGCGGGCTCGGTCCTCGTTAATAGATGGACCCGAGTTGTTTGAGTAGAAGTACCGGACACGGAAGAGCGGGGCGCTGTCGTAGCGTCCCGCTTTTTCTATGTTCTCAGCACATCGTGGTCTATTACTACGGTCGCTGCTCCACGAGGATAAAGTCAGAGTACGGCGGTAGACGATCAGTGTAATTGAGCCGCGAGTGGATCGAAGGAAGATCGACGGTGCTGACAGGAGGGCAGGGGCACGGCTGACGATGCGTCGCCCGAGGAGCGTCAGAGTGGCGGGAATCCGCATGCCGTCACGTTTGATGATGCAGCGGCGAAGGAGAAGCTCCGTTTTGCGAGGGGATCCTGTAACGACCCCGAAATGGCTCAGAATCGCGATCGCATGGCACCTGCTTTGTGCTACCTACCATTCCATTTGATAAACGCGTGAGCGCATGATTTCGGCGATGAAATCGTATTGCTGTATCAGACCGCATTTACGCATCTGGGATGAGGTAGGTAGCGCATCGTCCCACTTGCTGTTGTATCGTCGCTGATTTTCGCACTCTCACTATTCCCGATTTCGATCAACCGAACGGACGCTGACATGAGTGCAACAACCACTGAACGCCGAACGACCGATACCGCCACGACCGATTCATTCGGTGAGCCGTGGCGCCCGCAGTCGATGATCGAAGACAACCCAGTCGGACTGCCGGAGGAAGCGGCTGAGAAGCTGATCCCCAAACTCGATGAGATCCAGTGCACGCTCTGGACGTTGTATCATCAGTATCACAAGCATCACTGGCTCGTGGAAGGACCTCAGTTCCGCGACCTGCACCTGTTCCTCGAAGAGAACTACGAGGAGGTGCACAAATACACCGACCGCATCGCGGAACGAATCACCGCGCTGGGGGGCATCCCGACGAGTGCTCCGGCCAATCAGGCTGAGCTATCCCACGTCGAACACGAGCCCGAGGGAACGTACCGCATTCGCAAAAGCCTTGAGCACGACCTCGCAGCCGAGCGTACGCTGGCCATTCTGGTTCGGGAAACGATCGACACTGCGCTGGAACTGAAAGACCACGGTACGAAGCGGCATCTCGAGCGCCTTCTGACGGCGACGGAGGATCGTGCGCATCATATCGAACACTACCTCGGCGAGGATACACTCGACACCGGTATTCTCAGCGAAGGATAAAATCTGCAGCCCATTTCGATCACAAAGACCCGTCCGGACTCCATCCGGGCGGGTTTTTATTGTAAAGACCACCATTCGGGCATCAAATGACCGGTTACTCGCCGCGTCACACGGGCTTAAGATTGGCTGCGGCAGAGGGCGGTCACCACGCATCAAACAAAGTCATCACGTAGGTTATGGAACGTCCGTGACGGGGGAAGCGTGGATAACGAGCCGCAAACGAACGGCGGAAGCACCAGCGACCGTCGATCTGCGATCCACGAGGTCACGAAAAGGAAGCCTGCCCTTATGAAGCGTTTAGTCGTCGTCGAGTCGCCGACGAAAGCACGTACGATCCGAAATTTTCTCCCACGCGACGGCTATCAGATTGAGGCCAGCATGGGACATATCCGCGATCTCCCGGCATCTGCGAAGGAAATTCCGAAGGATGTGAAGGGGGAAGATTGGGCCCGCCTTGGCGTAAAGATCGAAGACGGTTTCGAGCCGCTGTACATCGTCCCGTCCCGTAAAAAAGATGTCGTCAAGCAACTGCGCGACGCCATTTCTGATGCCGACGAACTCTACATCGCGACGGATGAAGACCGCGAAGGGGAGTCGATCGGATGGCACCTGGTGAAGGTGCTCGATCCGGATATTCCGGTGCGCCGCATGGTCTTCCACGAAATTACGAATGAGGCCATCCAGCGGGCGCTCACAGAGACGCGGGATATCGACATCGACCTCGTCGAAGCGCAGGAAACGCGGCGCATTCTGGATCGGCTGGTCGGGTACACGATTTCGCCGCTCCTCTGGCGCAAGATCAAGCCGAAGCTGTCGGCCGGCCGCGTGCAGAGCGTGGCGGTGCGTGTTCTCGTGATGCGTGAGAAAGAGCGCGTGACCTTCGTTCCGTCGGAATACTGGGACCTGAAGGCCCAAATGTCCAAGTCCGGTCTCGACTTCGAGTCGGAGATGACTCACCTCGGTGGTGTTCGTCTCGCTTCGGGTCGCGACTTCGATCCGGACACCGGCCGCCTGAAGGATGGTATTACGGAAGGGGAGGACGTTCTCCTCATGGACGAGATCCAGGCGACGGCGCTGGCGGAGCAACTGCCAGCGGAGACGTGGCGCGTTGCAGACGTGAAGACGCGCGACCGCACGAAGTCGCCGTACGCTCCGTTCATTACCTCCACCCTCCAGCAGGAGGCGAACCGAAAGCTCGGTCTGTCGTCGAGCCGGACGATGAGCATTGCCCAGAAGCTGTACGAGAACGGGCACATCACCTACATGCGTACCGACTCGACCAACCTGTCGAAGGAGGCGATTCAGGGCGCGCGCAAGGCGGTCGTCGATCGGTATGGAAGCGACTATCTGAACGACGACGTCCGAGAGTATAGCTCGGCGAAGAGTGCGCAGGAGGCCCACGAGGCGATTCGTCCCGCGGGTTCCGAAATGAAAACGCGCAAGGATCTGGGGCTCTCCGGGATGGCCGGGCGCCTGTACGATCTGATCTGGAAGCGTACCGTGGCGACGCAGATGGCTGAAGCCAAGATCCGGTACACCAATGTGTACTTTGAAGCCGGCGAAGGAGACGAAGCCGCCCGCTTCCGCGCATCCGGCAAGGAAATCGTTTTCCCGGGCTTCTTCCGCGCATACGTCGAGGGATCGGATGATCCGGAGGCCGATCTGGAAGATCGCGAGCGTCCACTACCGAGCTTCAACGTGGGAGAAACGTCGGAGCCGAGCGGCGATGGCGCCCCGGATTCCGTCTTTAATGTCGACGACATCGAGCCGATCGGCCATGAGACGAAGCCGCCATCGCGCTATACGGAGGCGACGCTCGTCAAGAAACTGGAGGAGGAAGGCATCGGCCGTCCATCCACCTACGCGTCTATTATCGACACCATCCAGAAGCGCGGATACGTGCGAAAGGAAGGATCGGCTCTCGTCCCAACGTTCACGGCGTTCGCGACGAATAACCTGATGGAGAAGCAGTTCGAGCGGCTGGTGGACACCCACTTTACCGCCGAGATGGAGGACGCCCTTGATGACATTGCTCGCGGTGCGCAGGACCCAGATCCGTATCTGAAGTCCTTCTACCTTGGCGACGAAGGCATCGAGCCGCGCGTTGAGAAGGGAATGGACGAGATTGATCCGAAGCAGATTTCGGAGATCTCGTTTCCGAAGCAGTGGGGCGACTACGTCGTGCGCGTCGGCAAGTACGGTCCGTACGTTGAGGGGCCCCTGGAGGATGGATCGGACGATACCGCCACGGCATCGCTTCCGGAAGATCTCGCGCCTGGTGATACCTCGAAGGACAAACTGAAGGACATCCTGGAGGAGGCCAATAAGGGGGACCAGGTGCTCGGCATTCACCCCGAGGCCGATATGCCGGTGATCCTGAAGTCGGGACCCTACGGCCCGTACATTCAGCTCGGCGATGATGACCAGAAGGGCAAGCCGAAGCGCGTATCGCTACCGCCGGGAGTTTCGCCGGAAGATGTCGACTTTGAGCTTGGCAAGAAGATCATCAACCTGCCTCGCGTTATCGGAGAGCACCCGGAGACCGGGAAAGAGATTGACGCGGCCATCGGGCGGTACGGTCCGTACGTCCGGCACAAGAAGAAAGGGAAGTTTACCTACGCCTCGCTTAAAGACAGCGACAATGTTCTCGACGTCGGGCTCGATCGAGCGCTCGAACTCATCGAGGAGAAAGAGGCGAAAAACAAACCGCAGCGCGTCCTGGGCGACCACCCGGAGACCGGCGAGCCCGTGGAGCTATGGAAAGGCCGCTACGGCCCGTACGTCAAGCACAAAGGCACCAATGCCTCGCTGAAAGACGGCCAGACGATTGAGGATCTGGAAATGGATGAGGCGATCGAGCTGCTAGATGCCAAGTCCAAGAAAAAGGGCAAGAAGAAAAAGAAGAAGGGTAAGAAAGCCTGACGCTTCGTCGCCAGGGCTGATATCAAGCGCCGTCTTCCAACTCGGAGGACGGCGCTTTTTTGTATGAAAGTGTGGACGTATTAACGTGTGCCGCAAAACGACGTCGACAGAGCCGGACCACGGAAACGTTCACGAACAAAACCAGCGTCACACGGCCGTGCGACGCTGTTAGGCTTGGTATCTCTGCATTCTGCCCGCCGACCCTGCCCACTTTCAAACCTCGACACGTCCTACCTTCAAACCCAAACCTTACCGTCCGATGCCTTCCTCGCCCTCCTGGAGCGAGTAGAGAATATTGAGGTAGCTCTCGTACCGACGTGCGTGGATTTCGCCACGGTCGACGGCATCCTTGACGGCACATCCCGGTTCGTGATCGTGCGTGCAGTCCTGAAACTTGCAGTCGTCAAGGTAGGGGACGAACTCGACGAAGAAATGTGCGAGATCGGCTGGGTGCAACTCTAAAATGCCGAACTCGCGAATGCCCGGCGTGTCGACGATGAAGCCGCCGCCGGAAATCGGGTGAAGCTCGGCGAACGTCGTGGTGTGCTTTCCTTTCTCCGTTTTCTCGCTCACCTCCCCGGTTTCGACATCGAGTCCTGGCTCGATCGCGTTTAAAAGACTCGACTTTCCGGCCCCGGACGGTCCCGCAACGACGCTAATCTTGTTCTCTAGACGGTCGCGTAGGTCCTCAATCCCCGTTTCTTCCGTCGCACTCGTTCGAAGTACCGGATACCCGAGCTCGTCATACATCTCAGCGATGTCTTCAATTTCCTCTGCATCCGCTTCGTCGAGCAGATCGATTTTGTTCAGGATGATCCCGGCGGGGACGTCGAACATGTCCGCCGAGATTAGAAATCGATCGATGAAGCCGGGATTGAGTTTGGGCATGCGGACCGCCTGTACCGCCCACGCGAAATCGACATTTGCGACAATAACATGCTCCTGGCCCGCTCGGCGACCCGCGGCGCGGCGGCTCAGCTTGGTCTCGCGCTCGTGAATGTCGATAATGAAGCCCGTGTCGTCGTCCTCGTTTATTCGGATCGTCACACGGTCACCGACGGCCACGGGGTTTGTCTGATCGGCCTCCTGCTGCTCCAGCCGGAATTTTCCTCGCACCCGAGATGGGATGGTGCGATCGCCGACCTGCACCTCGTACCAGCTACCCGTAGATCGCGTTACGACACCGTCGAGCAGGTTCGGTGCATCCGTGGATGCGTCGTCGGTTCGAGGGCTGGAAGAGGAGGTTGCGTCGCTCATTAAAGCATCGACGAAAGAAAGGAAAACGGAGCGAGAAACAGTCTGTCGACGTGCTACGTCTAGTCGGTGAAACGGCGGGAGACTTCGAAGACCGCATCGAGGCCATACGCGATCGGTGTGTCGACGCGATCGGCTCGTTGCCGCAGCAGTACATTCCGCGTGTACAGCACGCATACGACGCTCTCTAGATCCAATCTGACGGATCCATGACTACATCAGGCTCCTCGCACTCTTCTCCTCACGAACACGAGTCCCATCACTCCGAAGATGACGCTCACGAGACCTCGTCCACGCGCGACGATTCGTATCGGCGCATGCGAGACGAATTTGACGGCATGGGCATCGAGAAGCAGGCGACATTTCTTGTTGATGCTACGGTGTCGTTGCTTGCACGGGGCATCGAGTCAGCCGGGCGCGCAATCGCTTCCGAAATAGACAAGGCGACGAAGAAACGACGCGAAAAGGCAAATACGTCGACGGGCACGGGCGAGCAGGGGACGGCCCCGGGCAGCGAACCTGGATCCCCATCGTCCCGTTCACCAGGAGCATCTGACGCTTCTGATCCGTTGTCGGCCCCCAATGCTCCGGATCCGGGGGACGAACCTCCGCATAAACAGTCGTCCGGGCCGGAAGCGGGACCGGACCAAGGTCCCGGCTCGAACTAGTCGACCGAATCGCAGCTAACCATCGCCTGACGTTATGGCTTCCGACCGCTCCGAAAACCGCGTCCGGTTCAGCAACCTGAACTGGCTCGGAAAGACCGTCTACGCCGGTGCCTCCGTGCTCCGCGTGGCGGCAAAGGCCATTGATAAAACCGCGGATCGTGTAAACCAGATCGCTGAGGAGTCCCGTGAGGCATACCTTCGCGAGGTGGATCCCAATATCGAAGACGCGAAGGTCATCGAAGAGACGCCGCGCGAGACGCAACGCCGGTCCTGAGTGCTACCCGTCGCCTTCGACCGTTACGAGTCCGGTTGAGCCGGAAAAACGAAAACGCCCCGACTGCCGCCAATAGGCCAGTCGGGGCGTCCGTTTGTTCGATCGAGGTCGTCCGGCCATCATGCCCCGGGCGAACCTCGTCTCAAGACCGATTCGTCAGTTGACGGATGGTTCGTCCATCACGCCACTTCGGTTGTTTTGCTGGATGATCTGTTTCTCTGACTCCGGAAGGGCGAAAAACTCGGCCGGATCCTCGATCTGTTCGTCTTCGAGGACGAGATCGATGACCTGGTCCACACGCTCAACGTACGTCACGTCGATGCCATCGAGCGCTTCACCCGTAATTTCCTTCACATCCTTCTCATTTTTCTTCGGAAGGATCACCTGGTTGATTCCCGCACGCTTAGCGGCGAGAACCTTCTCTTTGATGCCACCGACCGGAAGCACCAGGCCCCGCAACGTGATTTCACCGGTCATGGCGACGGTGTGCTTCACGCGACGCTGCGTATATGCAGACACCAGGGCGGAAATCATCGTGATTCCGGCAGATGGACCATCTTTCGGGACGGCGCCAGCGGGGACGTGAACATGCAGGTCCCAGTACCGGAACGCGTCCTGAGGGATGCCGAGTTCGTCGGAGCGGGCTTTCACGTATGAAAGCGCAGCCTGGCCCGACTCCTTCATAACATCGCCGAGCTGGCCGGTGAGCGTCATGCGTCCCTGGCCTTTCGAGAGCGACGCCTCGATGAAGAGGATATCGCCACCGGTTGGCGTCCAGGCGAGGCCCGTTGCCACGCCGGGGACCTCGGTCCGTTCGGCCACTTCGGAGAAGTACTTGCGAGCCCCGAGATATTCCTCGAGGTCGTCGTCATGGATGTCCGCCGTCACGGCGTCGTCCGTAGCGACTTTCTTGGCGACGCCTCGGGTTACGGCTCCGATCGTGCGTTCGAGCTGTCGGACCCCCGACTCTCGCGTGTAGCCGTCGATCATCAGGCTGATCGCATCGTCTTCGAACTTGATTTTTTCGTCGTTCAGACCGTTTCGTTCGACTTGACGCGGGACGAGATACTGTTTCGCAATCTGCAGCTTCTCGTTTTGCGTGTAGCCCGTGATCTCGATCATCTCCATCCGGTCGCGGAGCGGAGCCGGAATACGATCGACGTAGTTCGCGGTCGCGACGAAGAGGACCTTCGACAGATCGTAGTCGAGCTCGAGGTAGTGGTCGTTGAACTGGTCGTTCTGCTCCGGATCCAGCACCTCGAGAAGAGCGGACGATGGATCGCCGCGGAAGCCGGAGTCCAGCTTGTCGACCTCATCGAGCATGAACACCGGGTTGTTGGTGCCCGCTTTCTTCAGGCCTTGCAGAACGCGACCGGGGAGGGCGCCCACGTACGTGCGACGGTGTCCGCGGATTTCGGCTTCGTCCCGGACGCCGCCCAGGCTCATGCGAACGAACTCGCGGTCGAGGGCCCGCGCGATGCTCTGGCCGAGACTTGTCTTACCGACACCGGGCGGTCCATGAAGGCATAGAATCGGCGCCTTCATGTCGCCCTTGAGCTTCAGCACCGCGAGATACTCAAGAATGCGTTCCTTGACATCCTCAAGGCCGTAGTGATCCTCGTCCAGCACGGTTTCGGCGTGCGAGATGTCGAGCTGATCCTCTGAGTACGTATTCCACGGAAGGTCGAGAATCCAGTCGACGTAGTTGCGGGTGACGGCATAATCGGGGGCCGCCGGATTCGTGCGGGCGAGGCGGTCGAGCTCGCGATTAAGGGTTTCTCGCGCCTCTTCCGGGAGGTCTTTTTTGCGGGCCCGTTTCCGCAACTCCTGAATCTCAGCATCGCCTTCCCCGTCGCCGAGCTCTTCCTGAATCGCCTTCAGTTGCTGACGAAGAAGGTATTCGCGCTGCTGCTCGTCAACGTCGGAGCGGACACGCGTCCGAATCTCTTCAGAAAGCTCCAGCACCTGCAGTTCTTCCTGCAGTTGCTTTAAAACGAGATCGGCCCGTTCCACGAGGTCGCTCGCACTCAGGATGTCCTGCTTGCGGCTCACGTCCGCCTGCAGGTTCGATGCGATAAAGTGAATCAGGAACGCCGGCGATTCGATGTTCTCGATCGCGTCGGCTGCTTCGCTGGGCAGGTTCGGCGCCTTGTGGACGATCTGGATGGCCAACTCCTTGATCGACCGGATGCGGGCCTGGATCTCAACGTCCTCCGAGTCGGCGCTGGATTCCAGCGCATTGACCTTCGCACGGAAGTACGGCTCCTGCTGCGTGTACTCTTCGACCGCAATACGCCGTTTCCCCTGGATCACGATGGAGCGCGATCCATCGGGCATCTTGATCAGCTTCAGGATCTCAGCGACCGTCCCAACCGGATACAGATCACCCGGATCGGGCTTGTCGATGTCAGCCGATTTTTGCGCTACGACACCGATCAGCCGGTCGTCCTCGAAGGCCTCACGGACGAGCTGGAGGGAAGCGTCCCGACCGACCGTGATGGGCAGGACGACACCAGGAAACAGGACCGTATTGCGAAGGACGAGGATCGGAAGTTCATCCGGGACCTCCGACTGCTTCATTTTCACTTCTTCGTCGGGCGTCGGCAGCGGAATCTGCTGCTCCAGATCGTTCGGCCCCTCATCATCATCGAGCAAGTCGAACAGTTCGTTCTCGTTCATATACCAGTTTTCCAATCACAATCAGGAATTTTAAGGGAACCGGTCGGGTTGTCCAGTAACTATCGAAAGGACGAAAACCCGTCGCGGGTCATCTCTCGCCTCAGATGAATACCAATCAGGCAGATGATGTGCACCGGGTGCTCGGCGTGATCGTTCCGGCGATATCGGAGGCATCCGTCATCCTTCACCGGATCTGTCCATCTGACATCGTGTATGGGGCGGAGACGAAAACACGAAACCACATTTCAGAGGCGAGTAGAGGTCAAGAATCAAGCCATCCCAAGAATACCAAGTTATTCTGACAACGTGGCAGAATGTATCAGCGGCGCGCGGAAACGATGAGGCGAATGACGGGTTCGTCGACCACGCTGTAGGGCGGCTTCGATCGACACACGTGGTGTAGTCGGTCAAGAAATGAGCTGCCGGATGATGGGCCCGATTCTGTTCTTCGTTGCCAAACCTCTCTCTATGCAAATTCTCGATATCGTTCGTGGTGCGCTCAACGGTGCGGGGGTGACCGCCCTTCTTCTCGGTGCGCTCCGAATTCTCGATATCTGGCAGGCTCCGGTTGAGCCGTGGATCCTCCTGGCCGTGGCCGGTGCCTTTTTCGTCGCAGGCGCGTTTATCCCGGCTCAAGATACGCGGCCCGCGGAGAGCAATGAAACGATGGGTGACGCGGGTGAGTCATCGTCCGATCCGCTGGCCGAGTCGCTTGCCCAGGCGGCGGAAGCGCTGTCCTCCCGCGGTACATCCGATCTTGGCACGCTGCTTTCGGATATGGGTCCGGTATTGCTCGACGACGAGTTTGTCTATCTGACCGTGCCGGACGATCCCGAGGAGTGGCCGGATGCACTCACGCAGGCAGAGCCTATCGGGACCTTTCGAGAGGAGGAGGGAGAGTCGTGGATCGTGGCACGAAGCGTAGCCGACGAGGCGGAGATGACGTACGATGTCGTCTTCCGCGGTATTACACTTTCTGTGCACTCAAGCCTGACTGCCATCGGCTTCCTGGCTGTTCTGACGTTTGCTCTATCCGAGCAGGGAATTGCCGTGAATGTCGTTTCGGCAACGTACCACGATCACCTGTTCGTGCCAAAAGAGCGAGTGCGCGAAACGATGGCTGTCTTGAAGGGCCTTCAGGCAGGCGGATCAGAGATTCAGAAGGACGTAGAGCAGGCGTAGAGGTGGCTCCGAGAGTGAGAACATCCATCGCCCGTGAGATTCGACTATCAAATCGCCCCATCGAAGAAGTCCGTCAGGTCGTCGCGGTACGAGCGACTCAGTTTTCGCTCCGTCCCGTCCTCCAGGACGACGATGAATTCGCTGTTTCCGTACGGACGCAATTCTTCGATCCGGCGCGTGTTCACGATTGTCGATCGGTGAATCCGTAAAAAGTCGTCTGGAAGCCGCTTCGTCATCTCCGCCATCGTCTCGCGAAGCAGGTGCACAGTGCCGCTGCTGTACAGCCGAACGTAATCGCCGGCGGCCTCCACCCAATCGATTGCTTCTGCCTGCACGAATCGGATTCGACCGCCCGATTTGATGACGAACCGGTGGTCTTCAGACATTTCGGCTTCGCTCAGCAGTGCGGCGAGGCGCTCGGTCATATCCTCGCGGTCGGTTCCCACGCGCTCCCGGCACCGCTTGATCGCTTCGACGAGTCGGTCGTTGTCGATGGGTTTTAGCAAATAGTCCAGTGCGTGCACTTCAAACGCACGGAGCGCGTGTTCGTCGTAGGCGGTAACGAAAATAACGGGTGGCATCGCTGATGCTCCGATCGTTTCGATCACGTCGAAGCCGTCGAGGCCGGGCATCTGGATGTCAAGGAGAACAAGGTCGGGCGAAAGCGACCGGATCGACGCGACCGCGTGTCGGCCGGAGTCGCACTCTCCGACAATCTGAACGCGAGGGATGCGGTTGAGGCGCGTGCGGAGTCCCCGTCGGGCAAGCTCTTCGTCATCTACAATCAGCGTTGCAAGCGGGCGCGGTGGCATAAAGCTGAGGGAACGTAGGGAAAGGGCGATGCGAACAGTAGCTCAAGTCAGCGTCGGCGGGTTGCGTGTGCTTGTTTGATCTGTATGCAAAGGAGAAGCGACGGGCGCGGTCTCCGTGCGGAGTGGGATGTCTATGGAAACGATGCATCCACCTCCGTCCGATGGCGCTATTTCGAACCGGTGGTTCCCATGGTAAAGGGCGTCCAGCCGGGCACGCGTATTCGACAACCCAATGCCCTCTTTCAGCTTCATACTTTCATTGAAGCCGCGTCCATCATCCTCGACCCGGAGAAGTAGGCGCTGTCCGGCCCGCCGGGCTGACACCCGGACCGTTCCACCCTCTTCGTTCGCCGCGATTCCGTGGCGAATGGCGTTCTCAACGAGGGGCTGAAGAAGGAGCGTAGGGACGCATGCGGACATCGTATCCGCATCCACGTCGATGGTCGTAGACAGGCGGTCCCCGAACCGAATCTGCTCGATCTCGAGATAGCGACGCGTGAAGTCGATTTCTTCTACCAATGGCGCCTCTGGTGCGGCGTCGTTCTCGAGCGTGAGGCGGAGGAAGTCGCTAAGCCGGGCGATCATGCGCTCGGCGTCTGAGCTGCGACCTTCTGCCACGAGGGTCGAGATCGCATTCATTGTGTTGAACAGAAAATGCGGATTCAACTGGTACCGTAGCGCCTGAAGTTCGGCTCGATGCGCGTGCCCTTCAGCCCGGATCGCACGCTCCCGTTCTGCTTCCATATCGCGGTAGTACTTGATGCCAAAGTACAGGACGCTCCACGCCAGCATGATGAACGTGTAGAAGAGGGCGCCGCTGAAGATCGAAGCGAAAGAAGGAAGATAGAAATCTTGGCCGGCGATCGACGCACGAATCACGCGGGCACCTATCTTAAAAAGTCCGCTCCAGATGACCGTGGCGACGTACGAGACGACCGCTGCAATCGATATCAGGGCGGGGATTGGGATCGTGCGCTCGTACAGGTACTGGTAGAAGGGGCGGAGACCGAGCGCCACGAGGCCACCGGACATCCCGAACCACATTTTGGCGAGAAGCGTGATGTATGGGTCGTCCACATGCGCAACAACGCCGAACCACATCGACAGCCCTATGGCAAGCCAGCCAAGCACGTGGAACGTCCAGAAGGAGGTAAGGACGCGGTGTGATGGCTTGGGAAATGAGGACTCCATGACGAGCACATGAGGAGGAACGGTCCGAGACATAATTTCAAGATGCCCGCTGCTGCATGTTCTGTCAACCGAACTTCTGGATGTAGCGTGGACGTTGCGACAAGCCGATGCCTCTGTACGATGAGTCGTTTCGGAGCGAGCGAATGTGGATCTCATGCAGATCGCATTCATGTCGCGAACGGTTCTTCTAGGCCATCGTAACGTCACGTCCGACCCGTTAGAGCATATTTGAGACGATGACTGAGACCGCTCTGTCCGATAGCGACGTACTATATGACGACGAGGCTCTGCTCGTCGTAAATAAGCCGGCAGGTTTGTTGTCGCAGGCAGATCATACTGGAGATGTGGATCTGGTTACCGCCGCGAAGCGCTGGTTGCGAGACGCTCGCGACGCAGGATCAGACCCGTTTGTGGGGCTGGTCCATCGTCTCGACCGCCCGGCGTCTGGCGTCATGGTTCTGGCGCGAACGTCGGATGCGGCGCGCGATCTGAGCAATCAATTCCAGGACCGGCTGGTCGAAAAGCGCTATCTCGCCATCGTCGAAGGTCGAATGACCGGCATGGGAACGTGTACGGACTATATCGCGAAAATCGATCGCGAGCCGACCCTGGTGGGGCCAGATCATCCCGAAGGCAAACGTGCCATTCTTCGTTGGCAAACACTGGCGCCGGGCGATTCTGTCTCGGTCGTCCAGGTGCAACTTGAAACGGGACGCCCGCATCAGATCCGTCTTCAGCTCTCGAATGAAGGCCACCCCATTCTCGGCGACTTCCGACACGGGGGGAGTCGCGAACTCGATGGAAAAAATCTCGCGCTGCACCAGGTCCTTCTTCGTGTTGAGCACCCGGACACGTATCGCATGATGACCTGGGCGGTGTCGCCACCCGCATCGTGGAACCACGTGCTAAGTTCTGATCAAGCCGCTGCCATTCGAGCCGCTGTGCAGCGCCGTTAGTCGAGTGTCGGCGAGCGGATGCAAGAGCGCTTGTCCCGAATCAAAGCAGCCATTTCGAACGTCAACCTTCCCAATTGCTAGGCCCATGGCAGATTCCTTCGAACGCGTCGACAAGTTGCGTGACGAGCCGCGCACCGATATTCCGATGGCGCATCGAATGCAGCGCTTCGTCGAGGCGTTGCAGATGCGTATTGTCAAGAAGCTCGAGGCCATCGACGACTCTACCTCGTTTCGTCTCGATCAATGGGAGAGAGAAGGAGGAGGAGGCGGTCTGACAGCCGTTATTGACGACGGCGAGGTGTTTGAAAAGGGGGGCGTCAACACGTCTGCTGTTCACGGAGAGCTGCCGGACCGGATGGTGGAAGCGTTCGGCGTAGAGCCCAAGCCGTTTTTCGCGACGGGCGTCTCGCTGGTGATCCACCCGCGTTCACCATGGGTGCCGACGGTACACGCCAACTTTCGATACTTTGCCCTGGGCGACGACCTCATGGAGCCGGACGATCAGTGGTTCGGGGGCGGAGCCGACCTCACGCCGTACTATCCGACGTTAGAGGATGCCAAGCACTTTCACCGTGTGTGGAAGCACGTTTGTGATCGTCATGACGTGGCGGATTATGGTGATTTCAAGCAGAAGTGCGACGAGTACTTTTATCTGCCGCATCGGAGCGAAGCACGCGGTGTGGGCGGAATCTTTTATGATTACCTGCGCGACGACCCGGAGGGGACGTTTTTCTTCAGCCGGGAGGCCGGTCGGCGTTTCCTGGATAGCTACGTCCCGATTGTTGAGCGGCACCTCGATACGCCATACGGAGAGGAGGAACGAACCTACCAGGAAGTGCGACGCGGACGGTATGTCGAGTTCAACCTGCTTTTCGATCGCGGGACGAAGTTTGGCATCGAGACGCGGGGGCGGACCGAGAGCATCCTCATGAGTCTGCCGAGAAGTGTGCAGTGGCGCTACGATTGGACACCGGAGCCTGGAAGCAAAGAGGAGAAGGCTCAGTGGTTTTTTGAAGCGCGGGACTGGCTGTCGCTCGATGAGTCTGACGTGCCTGAATAAAAAGATGAGTGAGCATCTACCCGGTGCTTCCGCCGGCTGAGCCGTAAGTGGATGCAAAACGTGTCTGCACGCCGATGATTTTCTGATGCTGAGCACATTATTTCCCTCGAACACGAAATGCGCACAGTCTTTTGGGGGAAAGTTCAACGCCGTACAGGAACGGGAGAGGCCGGTTTGACACATAAGTACCAGTCCAGTCAGGGCAATTTACGCCCGGAACAGCACCCGAGCAGATGACTCCTCGCGATTACGTATCCCATTATTCCACGGCAGCACCTGCAATCCCAGGTGTCCCGTCGTCTCCTGCGCCCTTATCTGTAGAAGATGGGGAAATGATCGGGATCGTGTGTATGGGCTCGGGCGGGCCATCCTCACTGGATGATGTGTCCCGGTTTCTGTATGACCTCTATATGGACCCGGCGCGACTGGAACTGGGGATGGGGGGCTTCCTGCGTCACCTATTTGCCCGCCTAATGTCGAATCTGAGGTCGTCTGTTGTTCGCGACCGATACGAAATGATCGGCGGACGCTCTCCACTGCTCCGGATGATGGGCGAGCAAACCGGAGCGCTAGAGCGCCATCTGATTCGCGAGTATCATGGTGCTGAGGTCGAATTTCGCACCTATGTCGCGCATCGACATGGGACGCCGAGTTTCGTGGATGCGGCGCGCCAAATGGAGGAGGACGGTGTGGATCGCGTCGTGCTCTTGCCTCTCGTGCCCCAGTACGCTCTCTCGCGGACCCGCTCGTGGATTCAGTACTGGGAAACCCTCGAGCACGCCGGCGAGATTCCGAGTTGGCCGAGAACCGCGGTTCACGAGTACGCCGCGAATCCCAAATACGTCCAGGCCTTGAGCGAGCGCATCGACGAGGCCACGCAGCGTTTTCCGAAGGAATCGCGGTCGGACATCCATCTGCTGTTTACAGCGGCCGGTCTCCCGCCGAGTGAGCGCGATCGCCGCTGTGATCCATCCTGCTGCCTCGTGTGTAGCACGGTCGATCATGTCATGCGCTATCGCGATCACGACCACCCGTTTAGCATCGCCTTTCAGCCGGAGGTCGGTCCGCCGATGACGCTCATGCCGTCTGTCGAGCGTGAGATTGACCGTCTCGCAGGAGCAGATGCGTCCGATGTGCTCGTCGTTCCGGTGTCGTTCGTAACCGACCGGCTCGAAACCTGCGTTCATCTCGACATCGAACTTCGCGACCACGCGTACGATGTTGGAATCGAAAGTTTCGAGGTGACGAGCGGTCTGAACACCCACCCCCTTTTCGTCGAGGCTCTGGCAGAGGCGGTCGTCTCGCAGTGTCACCTGTCTGACGATATGGTCCGCCGCGAAGCACAGGGTGACTCTGCTCCTTCAGGGTATCCGCTTCCGCCACTGCGTGATTTGGCGACGGAGCCCATGCACGAGCAGGCCGTCACCTGCCCAGCCTGCACCGGCGAGGTGCGTCCCAAGGTCTGGGGACAGACCGTCACGGAGACGATTCTCCCGCGCCCGTCTCCCCGTCCGTTCCGCATGACGCCCATGCGGATCGAGTCCAGTCGGGACTCGTGATCCGCTGCGTGTGATGTCGTTTTTGGGCTCGCCCCCGCGTGTTTTGATTTGTCGACCAGATGTCTCAACGTATGCAAGCTCCGTCCGACCACCTCCTTCGCACGATGGCTGCTGTGCCTGTAAACAGCTTCATCCTCGACCTGGGCTGCGGGGAAGGACGGCATACGGAGCCGTTGCTCCGCCTGGGCTTTCCCGTTCACGGCTGCGACCCTCGACCCGACGCGGTCGAGCGCACACGTGGACGTATCAAGGACATCGTCGGAGAAGAGGATGCCGAGAACTGTGTGCAGGTCGCCTCTCTGGCCGAGATGGATTATCCAGACGAGTCGTTCGACTGGGTCGTGGTTTATCACGGAGAAGTCTTCGGTGATCGCCCCGAAGACGTCTATCAGCTTCTCTCTGAGGCCCGCCGTATGTTGAAGCCGGGCGGATGGGCGTATGTTACGTTTCCCGCGGCGGCCGTTGACATCGATGATCAGGAAAGAACCGCAGGAGATGGTGCTCCCGCTTCGTCCCCGGCCCAAAGTGCGGCGGGTAGCGTCTCCATCGATGAGCTTGAGGCACAGCAGGAGCGGGCCAATCTAGCAACGGCCTCTGCCCCTGAAATCGCTGAAGAACCAGGCGCTGTCCGCGTTCGTGCGATTTTTCGCCGCGTGGATCCGAACACACCCGCGTGATCGGGGCCTTCGTGGGAGGCAACTCATTTCTTAGACGTGGCCTTTAGGCACCCGCTTCAGGGATCGACCTCGCGATTCGGTCATACGATACCCGGATGTGTCTCGGTGATTCAGCGCCGCATCGGGGCATGTGAGAGCCGCAGATTTCTCGGCGTTTCGTGATTCCTACAGCACGTGATGAAACACATGGATATTGCCCCACCGAAGATCGAGATTGGGAAGAGCAAGGCGCTCTACGAACAGGCGCAGAAAAGCATTCCCGGCGGTGTCAATTCACCGGCGCGGGCATTCAAGAGTGTCGGCGGCACTCCGCTCTTCATTGAGTCGGCGCAGGGCGCCTACATGACGGATGTCGACGGAAACGAGTACATCGACTACGTCGGATCCTGGGGGCCGATGATCTTTGGTCACGCCGATTCGGATGTCGTGCATGCGGTCCAGGACCAGGCGACGTCGTCCACATCGTTCGGAGCGCCAACCCGAATCGAGATTGATGTTGCGGAGCTCGTCTGCGACCTCGTGCCGTCCATCGAGTCTGTGCGCATGGTGAACTCCGGAACGGAAGCGACCATGAGTGCGGTGCGCGTGGCCCGTGGATTCACAGGCCGAGACAAGATCATCAAGTTCAAGGGCAACTACCACGGCCACGGCGATTTCTTCCTGATGGAGGCGGGAAGCGGCCCGCTCACGCACGGGACGCCGAATTCACCTGGTGTTACCGCAGGAAACGCAGAGGATACGCTTCTGGCCGAGTACAACGACGTTGAGAACGTGCGCAACCTTGTGGAGGCGCATGACGACAACGTCGCCTGTATCATCGTCGAGCCAATCGCCGGCAACATGGGCTGTATTCCGCCCGAGCCGGGCTTTCTCGAAGGTCTCCGCGAGATCTGCGATGAGCACGGCGTCGTCCTGATCTTCGACGAGGTGATGACAGGCTTCCGGGTTGCGCCGGGAGGAGCACAGGAGCGCTACGGTGTCACGCCGGACATGACGTGCCTTGGAAAGATCATTGGCGGCGGACTGCCGGTGGGGGCGTATGGCGGCAAGAAGGAGATTATGAATCACGTCTCACCGGTCGGGCCCGTCTATCAGGCAGGTACGCTCAGCGGCAATCCGTTGGCGATGCGAGCAGGCTACGCCGTTCTCTCCAAGATCAAGGAGACGCAGGATACGCTGTACGACGAGCTTGAGGCCTATGGAGCAGCTCTCGAAGAAGGGCTGGCGGACACCCTCGATCGGCTCGGACTGGATTACTACCAGACGCGGGTTGGAGCAATGGGCTGCCTGTTCTTTACCGAGGAAAAGGTGGTGGATCAGGCGACGGCGAAGTCGACCGATGCCGAAATGTATGCCAATTACTTCCACGGACTACTGGACGAAGGCGTCTACTTCGCTCCGTCACAGTTCGAAGCCTATTTCTTCGGTACGGAGCACGCAGAACGCGAACTTGAGACGACCCTTGAGGCCCAATACGATGTGTTGAAGCGCATCCACTGAGGTAGACATCCCACTTCGTCGAGTCATGTACACCCTCGATGCTATTCAGCGTCGAGGGTGTTCGTGTGTTGAGGTGTTCGCGAGAATGATCTCCGGGCGTGTTTTACCGTTGCCTTCGAGAAGAGGTTTGCTCGTGCATATACCGCTGCCTATGCACCGATTGAGGAGTCGAGAACGTGGTCGGCGGATGGATCGGGAGATCAGGTGGCGCGCGAGGTCCATGACGTTCTTCGTACTGGGAGCGTCGCGAGGGCCGACTGGGAATGCGAGCACGAGTATCCATGGTGAAGTCGGGCGTCGTCCACCATACAGATCCTAAATGGATTGAGTGGACGACGGAAGCGTCGAACCAAAACAGTGGTGCAAGGCCGTGCGCCGCCTCAGATTCCGGTTTGTTCGTGGGCTCAGAGGGCTCTTCTTGTCTACATCAGAGGTGTCTGCGCGGGATGCGGTGCACAACACATCCCGTCAAACAGCTTCTGAAACAAGAAAAGCCGTGCCCTCCGAACGGGAGAGCACGGCTGAAACTTGATGTTTTTCTAAGAAGCGTCAGGGCGTCCAGAGCTTGACGTCGTTGTCTTTGCTCCCGGAGAGCACATAGCGCCCGTCCGGCGAGAACGCGATGGCATTCACGCCGTCGGCGTCGCCTTCGAAGACATAGCCGAGGCTTCCTGTGTCCACCTTCCAGAGCTGGACTTTCATGTCGCTACTTCCCGAGAGAACGTACTGGCCATCCGGCGAGAACGAGACGGCGATGACGAGTCCCGAATGACCGTCGAACGTGCGCAGGAGCTCACCCGATTCGACATCCCAGAGGCGCGCTGTCATATCGTCGCTGCCAGAGAGAGCGTACCGTCCATCGGGGGAGAAGGAAACGGAGAACACGTACGTCGAGTCCCAGTCGCCTTCGTCGAAGGTCCGCACAACGGACCCCGATGCCGCATCCCAGAGCTTCAGGGTTCCGGACTGGCCGCTGCCGGTCAGGACGTATTTTCCATCGGGCGAGAAAGCCAGGGAGAAGATCGCTTCCGGGTTGTGGTCGAAGGTGCGGACCACGTTGCCGGTGTCGGTCTCCCACATGCGCAGCGTTCCCGCTTCCCCGCATCCCGACAGAACGTATTCGCCGTCTGGAGAGAAGGTGGCGGCGAGGACCGCTTCGGAGTGGCGTTCGAACGTACGCACGGCCTGACCGGACTCGACATTCCACAGGCGAACGTGGCCATTCGAGCTTTCCGAGACCAGGTGACTTCCGTCGGGCGATAGAGCGACGGAGATCGGCTGACTGTCGAGACCCGTGAACGTTTGGATCTGTCGGCCGGTCACGACCTCCCAGAGCTTCACAGTGTTGTCTTCGGCGCCGGAGAGGGCGTACTGGCCGTCGGGCGAGAAGGCGACGGCGTTAACCCAGTCGGCATTTCCGTTCAGCGATCGAACGATGTGAAGCCGCTGACGCTGAGGCTGGTTTTCGTTCTGTGAGGCGTCTTCGGACGCTTCTGCTGTAGCTGTTTCTGTCGAGGCAGCCGTCGCTGTTTCTGTTTCTGCACTGTCGTCGCCCGGGCGGTACACCTGCGTTTTCGGCGCATCCGGTGCGACTCCATTTCCGCCGCCGCTGCCGCCACCATCACCGCTTGGTGCGCTAACGGAAGCACCTCCACCGCCTCCCTGCGGGACCTCCACATCTTCACCGGGATCGTTGGCGTTCAGAGCATCTGCCACGTCCTGTCCCGTCTGGTACCGATCATCGGCATCCTTCATGAGGAGCTTGGCGATGATCATTTCCAGCCAATCCGGACAGTCCGGGTTATGTCGGCTGGGGGGCGTGTAGGACTCGTGCAAGACCTTATAGACAACACTCATCGGGTGACCGCCCGTGTGAGGAAGCGTGCCCGTGACCGTCTCGTACAAGACGACGCCGAGACTGTACAGGTCGCTCCGGGGGTCCACCTCGTTGCCACGAGCTTGCTCCGGACTCATGTATTCGGGTGTGCCGAGGACTGTGCCTGTCTGCGTGAGGCGGGACTCGCTGGAGGCATAGGCGATGCCGAAGTCCATGAGCACGGGACGACCGACGTCCGTCACCATTACGTTCGAGCTCTTGACGTCGCGATGGACCGTATCCCGTGTGTGGGCATAGCCGAGAGCTTCAGCCACTGGCGCGATGAGCGCAACGGCCTCATCGGAGGGGAGGGGACCACCTTCCTGAATGATCTCGTGGAGGTCGCGGCCCGTCAGGTACTCCATCGCCATGTAGTGCACCCCGTTCATCTCACCCTCGTCGAAGATGGTGACGATGTGCGGGTGATTGAGCATAGCTGCCGACTTCGCCTCACGGTGGAAGCGCTCGAGCAGCTTCTGGTCATGCGTGAGGCCCTGAGGTAAGACCTTCAGCGCAACGGGGCGGCCGAGACTGGATTGAACGGCTTTGTACACGATGGCCATACCACCGCGTCCCAGCTCCTTGTTGATTTCGTACTGCGACGCCATAGCGTCGCGAACGACGGTCTCGGGATTGGAAAAACTCCCCGTCCCCGCGGACGTCGTCGGCGGGTCTTCAAGCCACTCTCCGCAATGCTTACATTTGCGGGCTGCCGCGAGGATCTCTTCGTGGCAATAGGGACAACGCTTGTTAGCTTCGGACATGTCCTGGATGCAATTAGTGCGCGACATCCAGCGGGTCGGCGGCGAGGCCCGACCGCACCGAATGAGTGCGAGTAGGAGCCGGAGTGGAGGTCTCCGGTACGGCTAGTTATGTGTAAGGGGCCGGCGTTCATCGAGCACCTCTCATCCCACGATTCATAGTAACCGTTCGCGCGAGAGCATGAGGCAAAACGATTGCGCGAACGGACGTGCCGGAGAGAGGCATACCGGATTCTATCGACCCATAATGAGCAATAATTCTGCCAGCTTGTGACTATGATGCGATGCGTGCCTTAAGCTGCCAGCGGCGCCGTTCGATGAAGCGCGTAGCTCAAAAGTAGGCCCGAACCTCCGGAAGGAAGTCCGGGCCGCGGGGCAGATGAACCCAGGCTCGCCGCGGGTGTCGACGGTAGCCGGTCACCCGGGTGCTAACGCTGTGCTGAGTTAGTCCCGCTCGTAGCGGAGCATCATCTCGCCCATGCGAATCATGTCGCCATCATCAAGCTCAACCATCTTCTCGGCTTCGACCGGCTCCCCGTTCACCATCGTGGGGTTGGTCGTGCTCTTATTCTTCAGGTAGATGTCCTGATCTTTCTGCACGATCTCTGCCTGCATGCGCGAGACGGTACGGTAGGTGTCACCGAGCTGAATGTGGGCGAAGGCGCGTTCCCCTTCGACCTCAGCGCGACCCATCGTGACGACGTTGCCTTCGGGGGTCGGGTGGCCGGCGATGCGAAACTCTTTTCCTTGATCCGGTCCGGCTGCAACGACGAGCTTGCCGGGGATGAACTTCATGGTTTTCGGCGGGGCCTTGAACTTCAGCGTGGCCGGGCCGCCGCTTCCGCTTCCGGAGGAACTTGAGCTCGACTTGATGCGCTGCTCCGCATCACCTTCGTCGTCGCCCATCTCCGTCGCAGTGAAGTCCGTGCTGTTCAGGCCGGAGGCTGCTCGCTTAAGCTCTTCCTCCTGGCGTTTGCGTGCTTCGTCGGCTGCTTTCTTCGCCTTCTCTTCCGAGGACGAGTAGATAGAGTATCCGACGACGGCTATGATTGCAAAGCCGAGGAGCGTCAGACCGAAGATGGGCCAGAAGCCGATCCCTGGTTTCAGTTCCTCACTGACTCCTCCTTGGCCGCTACTCTGGGCGCTTCCGCCGCTAACGACCTCGCGAGAGTCTTCGTCGATGAATGCTGACTGATTAAAGGGACTGATCGAGACGACGCCCGTGACCTGAACCTGAGCCGTGACCGCCGGAGGTGCGTCCGTCGTGCGAACGCGTAGCGTCTCGCCTGTGTCTCCGCGGAGCATGTAGTTCATCGTGGAGTTGCTTCCGCTGGAGCTCTCCACGTGCTCATCAACGACCCCAGATACCGAGACGGATTGGTCGGAATACTTGCCCGGGTTTTCAACGATCTGCTTGATCGTCACCTGTTCCTGCGCCTGCGCTGGAATTGACAGCGCAAACGCAAGTAAGGCGACCATCCACAAAATGTTTTTCATAGGGATCACTTCTCGATGTAGGAGCCGATTAGACATGTGTGGTGGGGCTTCGACAGGTTAGTTCTCGCTTGTAATCCCGACACGAACAACACCACTCCACTGCTTGTCGTCATACAGGGGCCATACGACTTCGCGAAGAGGGGTGCCATTCTGCGTGACTTGATGATGGTACAGCGCGGGTGTTTTCGACGTTTTCGACCATTCACTATCGGTGTAGTCGATCTGGCCGCGCTCAAACGAGCGGGAGGTGATGACCTCGCCACTCTGGTTTTGTACAGCGTAATATTCGATGACGGATAGTCCGTCAATGACGTTGTTGAACGCTTCGACGTTATCACCTGCAAGGTAGGCAGCACCCAGGAGCGTCGCAACCGAACTTCCGGTTCCGGGGTATGCGGACCGGAATTCGTAATCGTAGAGCGCCTGCCATTCGGATTCATCCTGGATATTACTCAGGAGAGACTCCAGAATCACATTTTCCTCGGGCACGGTTGCTCGGTCGTACTGCACGAGCAGGTAGCCTGTATCGATCGGTGAGATGAGCCAGGCTCGTTTTCCATCGTCGGACGAAAGCAGGGAAACAGTTCCCGATGCGGTTTCGACCAACGAAGAGGAGGGAAGGCGAGCGTCGTCTGCGCCGTAAAACGCGACGTCCGCGCTAAGGGCACCGGTGACGGTATAGATGCTCTCGACGTACTCCGGAAAGCGAATCCGTGGGAAGCTGGTTTTGGCGTAACTCATGGCCGGACCTGCCGTCACACCGTCGAGAAGCTGGTTGCCGACACGTGCGATTGGCTCGAGCATGCGTCCGCGAGCCGCCATGACGGCCGTCATGATGGTTTCGGGTTGTGCATCACGGGTTGCGAGCCGCTTAGACAGGGAGAAGGCCTGCTCAAAGTTCGTTTGCACGAGGTAGAGTTTCGTCAGGCGTTCCGCCGCGGTGTCCCAGCTGAGCGCGTTTTGATCGGTGCTCCAGTTGTCGAGCATCCAACGGTAACGCGAGGCGGCCGCACCGTACGCACGCACTTGTCGGGCAGCTTCGCCACAGTAATAGTATAGCGTAAACGACTGCTTGGTGAGCGAAGGAAAGTTGCGACAGTAGACCGTTGCGTCGCGATAATTTTTGTTTTCGAACGCCGAGGTAACGCTGGAGGCGAGGTCGCCGGAGATCGTCGAGCGAAAGCGCGTGCGGGCACCGTCGGGAAGATATGATTGATTCTCGACGACGCGTAGAAACTGGCTGATCTGGCCGGTGGATGCACGAGACCCGAATGAGCGATACCAGCGCGACAGCGTATCCTCAATCTTGTTGCGCACTCGGGGGATGTCGCAATTCTCTGCGGCCGTCTGCAGTACGCGGAGGGCAGCCGAGAAGTTGTTCGCCCGAATCTGGCGATTGGCCAGATTGATTTGTCGTCCTGCAAAATCCTCACACACGACGGATGCCGTTGGACCGTCAAGATCAGGTCGCAAGGTGGCATCTACCACGGTGTCTGATGCACCGAGAGAAGGCGAGGGGGCCAGGGTCAGCAGCGCGAATAAGCTCGAAAGTAGTACGGTAGAGACGTTCATGCGGACTAAACAGTACCCTGAAAGGGGGATGGGTGCTCCAAGGCCAGGGGGAGTCAATGGGTGGTGCGAAACGCGGACCGGGTGGGTCGGTCGTACGCGGGGGCCGATCGAAGAAGCCGTGTGGTGGCAGCTTCAAAGTAAGCGGTTAAATCGGCATATGCGGACCGGATCACAGTGAAGGCTTCGGTGCGACCGGGCGCAATTTGACGGAAAGGAACAACGCGACGCTACGTCTTCGCAAACGGGAGCTAGCCACCCCACTTTGAAATCACCTACGAATCTCCGCCAATATAAACAGGTCCGAAGTGCAATGCGAACCTAAACACTCCGTCAGACACACGCACTTTAAAAGGTAACGTTCACATACTCCGTGCCTTTCCGGGCCAAACTTGCGCAGGGAAACGGAAAAATCACGGATTCCAAATCTTTCGGATCGATGCGCAGAGGTCGGGACGGACCCGAAGTCGGGTCGTTCATCCTGGCTCTGGTCGGTAGCACGCCGACCAGAAGATAAACTGCAGAATACAGTGTGATACGACGACGGGAAAACGTCAACAGCACCGCATGGACACCGCTTCGATCTTACGCGTGCTCCTGCTGCTTCGGAGGGAACGGATAGGTGCGCACCCGGCCAAGCTCGCGCTGTAGGCTGCCAGCCTCCGCAAGTACAACGGAAATGTTGTCGGTCGAGCCGGAATAATAGGCAAGGGAAACGAGAGATTCGGCCGCGGTCTGAAGGTCGGGTGTGCCGAGCATGTATGACTTAAACAGTTGCTCTTGCTCCTTCAATTTGTCGACGATTAAGCCGTCCGAACAGAGAAGGAACCCGTCGTGACCATCCAGGCGATAGGCTGGGTTTTCTTTCGGAAAAAAGTCCGGCTCGTCACCACTCCCGTCGAGCGTTTTGTTGATAATGTGACCGTACTGCGCGACGAACTGCGGATCCAGGTTTTCGTTGCCGGCCTTGTTCTTAAACTCCTGGAGGTACGAGTGATCTTCAGTAATCTGCTCGATGAGCTCGCCGTTCAGGTAGTAAACGCGCGAGTCTCCGAGATTGCCGACGACAAAGTGATCTTGAAAGCCAAGAACACAGGTGAGCGTCGTGCCCATACCTTCGAGAGAGGGATCCTCCTCGGTAACGTCGCGGATGGAGGCCTGTGCTCGCTCATACATTTCCGCGAGAATGTCCTTCAGGTCTGCAACGTCGACCTCGTAATCAAATCGCTCTGTTAAAAACTGCTCAGCCGTGGAGAGAGCCGTCTTGCTCGCGATCTGTCCGCCTGCAACGCCCCCCATTCCGTCGGCGACGGCAAAGAAGAACGCGTTCGGGCCTGGGTAACAATGTAAAACGTCATCCTGATTTACATCCCGGCGTCCGGGGAACGTCGTTCCGTGCGCAGAAATTGGGAGCATTGCAAACTAACCGGTGTTTCTGGAATCCGTGGCGCGGCGACGTCCCACCGCATGGTGAGACAAACGCCGGTGGAGAGCAAGCCCGTGCGCAGTGAAACGGTGAGAGCGCGAGTAAGCCTGTCACTCCGAATGATGATGGTACTGCGAATCCGACCGGAATTACAATTCGGATTGCTTGCCTCGCGTCAGCGACGATCAACCATAGATCGTAGGGCCGAGGCACGACGGAGGGTAGTCCGGATTCGCTAAGTTAAGCGGTGCTTCAAAGAGGCGCAATATACACACGAGAGAGGTCTTGCAGGTCGTAGAACACCCTGGACAGACTAGTTTCACGGGGTTTTCTGAAGGACAACCACCTCTCCTCGAACGACGGCGCACCAACGATGGACGCGCGTCGGAAATCGAGGTGCAGGAAAGAACCTCATTCCTCGTCGCGGTATTAGTCACATAAAGACCGTGCCACGAAGCGGTAATCTTCGTCGGTTGCGTTTCGTCACCCGGTTTTTGCGAAACTTCACCTCGAGCTCTGCGGAGCAAATGCTGACGGGCACGCCTTCGTTCCTTTGATGAGTCCGTCCCCTCGGGGCCGTGTCCAGAACGTCCTCGTGCTATGCGGGCCTCCTCGCAGAGGTCACGGGCGCTCTGGCGGCGAAGGCTCCACCGTCGAGCGTAAATGTTGCGTCGACGTCGGAACGTCCAGCGCCCGAAGCACATCGTCGAGCGCGCTCAGGTTATCGAGAATAGCGTCCGGGCCGTGAGACGAAAGGTCTTGGCGGGAGGCGTGACCGGTACAAACGGCAACCGCGCGAGCTCCTGCGGCTCGGCTGCACTCGATATCTCGTCGTGTATCACCGATGACCGTGACACAGGTTTGTTCAAAGCGAATGCCAGTATGCTGATGCGCCCGGTCGATGGCGAGGGCAGGGAGGCAGTTCCGGTTGGCGTTGTCACATCCAAATGCGCCAAACGAGAAGTACGTGGCCAGTTCCACGACGTCCAGTTTGCGGTAGGCCATCGGTTCCACGTTGCCCGTGACGAGGCCAAGGTGGATGTCGGATCGGTCGTGAAGGTGATCGAGGAGAGGACGAACGCCCGGCAACACGTCAACGTCGCTCGACATCAGGCCAGGTTCGGCAATGCTAACATATACGTCGAGTGCCTCCCGGATCAGGGTTTCATCGGCGTCCACACCATTGGCATCGAAGACCTCTGCCATGATCTGTAGGTCCGTCTTTCCGGAGAAACGAATCGCTCCGGTATCAAGCGGTCGCCCGACGAGTTCGGCGAGTGCGCGCTCGACGGCGTTGCGTGTCGACCCGTTCGTCCGAACGAGCGTCCCGTCAATGTCAAACAGCAGGAGTTTCTCCACGGGGCGGTGGTGGGGCGAGGGAAAGAATGCCGGGACTCAGTGCACACCGGGCGGAGAAACGTCTACGATGCGTAACCCGGCGGGTTCGACCCTGCCCGTAACGTCATCGTCCGTGGGGGGCCAGAAGGATATCTGCGTTGTCGTCGTGTCTGGAGCGAATGGAGCCGGTACGTACGAGTCCATCAGATGCTGCTTCCTCTGCACGTTCAGCAGAATGGACCGGGTGTGCGGAAAAGCACAGAGACGTGCGGTTTTACACAGCATGATCCGACGGAACCGGTGACGAGCGGCGACGAAAGCAGTTTCCGCCGTCGGCATGAGAGTTGAGTCCTTATACAACTGAGAAACGGTTGCGACGCGGTCTGTGAGAGGTTGACCACTCTCTTCAGATGTCGTGACTACACGAATGCGGAGGTTTAGCCGATATCAAACGGATCCTGTTAGTGGAATCGTTCGAGGCGCCAGGCGGCGCGGCTGAGTCTCCGCATTTTTCGTTTCAGCGAGCTCATCCGCGCATGAAGATCACGCGGCCTGCCAAATACAAACGGGACGACTCTCGAAAGAGCCGCCCCGTAGGTTTCGCGAAACTCGTTTTAGATCCGTGCGGACCTAAAAGTCCATGTCGAAGTCGCCCATGCCGGCTCCGCCGCCGTTCTTGTTTTTCGATGGAACGCGGGCCACGATGGACTCGGTCGTGAGGAGGAGGCTGGCGATCGACGCCGCATTTTCGAGAGCGGAACGGGTCACCTTCGTCGGGTCGATCACACCTTCGGACAGTAGCTGTCCGTAGGTGTCCGTCCGGGCGTTGAAGCCGTAGTCGCCGTCGTTCTCGAGCACGTTCTGGACGACGATCGAGCCTTCAAATCCAGCATTCTGTGCAATCTGGCGGAGCGGAGCCTCGAGTGCGTGCCGGATGATGTCGACTCCCGTCCGCTGATCTTCGTTCTCAACCTCTATGTTCTCGAGCGAGGCGAGGGTGCGAAGGTAGGCGATGCCTCCGCCCGGGAGAACCCCTTCCTCGACCGCTGCGCGAGTCGCGTGGAGGGCATCTTCGACGCGGGCCTTCGTCTCTTTCATCTCGGGTTCCGTCGCGGCGCCGATCTTAAGGACAGCGACGCCACCGGAGAGCTTCGCGAGACGCTCCTGCAGTTTCTCGCGATCGTAGTCAGATGTCGACGACTCGATCTGCTGCTTGATCTGGTTGACCCGCCCTGCGATCTGGTCCTGCTCACCGGCTCCATCGACGAGCGTCGTGTTGTCCTTCGTGATGACGATGCGCTTCGCCGAGCCCAGGTAACCGAGCGTGGCGTTCTCGAGGCGATAGCCTTTCTCTTCGGAGATCACCGTTCCGCCCGTGAGGACGGCGATGTCTTCGAGCATGGCCTTGCGTCGATCGCCAAAGCCCGGCGCCTTGACGGCGGCTACTTTGAGCGTGCCACGGAGCCGGTTCACAACGAGCGTGGCCAGCGCTTCGCCCTCGACGTTCTCGGCGATGATGAGAAGCGGCTGGTCGGATTGTGCAACCTTCTCGAGAATCGGCAGAAGGTCTTTCATCGACGAGATCTTCTTCTCGACCATGAGGATGGCAGCATCTTCGAGCACGACCTCCATCGTCTCCGAGTTCGTGACGAAGTAGGGGGACAGATAGCCGCGGTCGAACTGCATACCTTCGACGACGTCGAGGTGCGTGTCCAGTCCTTTCGCTTCCTCAACCGTGATGACACCGTCCTTCCCGACTTTGTCGAAGGCGTCAGCAATGAGGTCTCCAATTTCAGCGTCGTTGTTTGCTGAGATCATGGCGACCTGAGCGATTTCATTCTTGCCGGAGATCTCCCGCGACTGCTTGTGGAGGTCGGCGACCACGGCCCGCACGGCGGCATCGATGCCCCGCTTGAGGTCCATCGGACTGGCACCTGCCGTGACGTTCTTGAGTCCAGTGTTGATGATGGCCTGGGCGAGAACGGTCGCTGTCGTCGTGCCGTCACCGGCTACGTCGGAGGTTTTGGAGGCGACCTCCTTCAGCATTTGTGCACCGATGTTCTCGACATGATTCTCGAGTTCGATCTCCTTGGCCACAGTCACACCATCTTTGGTGACGACGGGAGAGCCGAACGACTTCTCGAGAATGACATTGCGGCCTTTCGGGCCGAGGGTGACTTTAACGGCATTGGCGAGCGTATCTACACCCCGCTTGAGGGCTTCGCGCGCCGGAGCATCAAAAAGTATTTGCTTCGACATAGGATCAGAAAGTCAGTTTAAGTGAATCGGTCGTCTATTCAACAGGCCGTTCGGATTTTTAAGGGTCTGCTCTACGGTTCTCGCTGACGAATTTAGTCGTCGATGCGACCGAGGAGATCGGATTCCCGCACGATCAAAATGTCTTCGCCAGCTAGCGAGATCTCGGTGCCGGCGTACGATCCGTAAAGCACGTCGTCGCCTTCCTTTACGCCCATGGCGATCGTCTGGCCGTTTTCAACACGTCCTGGGCCGACGGCGAGGACCGTTCCGCGCTTCGGCTTTTCTTTCGCGGTGTCGGGAATGTAGAGTCCGCCCTTCGTTTTTTCGTCAGCGGCCGCGGGACGAATCGCCACGCGGTCGGAGAGGGGTTTGAACGTCGTCATCGTTCGCTGTACTCGTTGGTTATATCTCGTGGTGAGATGATGGGCGAGGCGTGAAATGGAGTCGATGTCCCTCGCAATTCGGCGCCTAGTCAAACGGCGTACCGAACCGGTTTGGAGGGGCTACCGAGCCTGTTTTCTTCACAAACCAAAAAGAAAACCGCTCCGGCCGCCAGGAAGGCGGACGAAACGGCAGGATCGTCGGTCGAGGTGGCAGATGAGTAGGACACGTCGGTCTGCCAAAAATGTCAGATCAGGTGGAACGGGGCTCGCTCCCGTTGTCTGCGTCGCGGAATGTCCATCACGAACCGGGCACGTTAGGCGAGGGCGCCACCGTCCGGGTCGTCCCCAAGGAAGTCCGGTAGGTCCGGGGAGTCGTCGCTGTCTTCGGGACCGTTGTCCGGCGGATCTGGCGGCAGCGGGTTGCCCCGATCGTCGAATCCAGGTTCATCGCTACTGGCGCCATCGCCTCGCGCGCCCTCTGGGTCTTTTACCTCCTCGATCTCGTCTGGCGATTCGACCATGTCGGTATCGGCTGCGTCCCGGGCCGGCTGGTCGGAGTGGCCATTTTGAATTGCGCAGTCGGGAGGAGCAGGCTCTTTTTCGTACACATCAACGACGGTCGTCCCGTCCTGGAAGTTGATGGCGAGCACGGCCTCCTTCTCAGGATCGTACGTATCGATCAGATGCCGGACGATTTCGAGTTGGGTGCCCATCACGTCCTCTTTCGATCCCTTGAACGTGAGGTAGTTTAGCGGGAGCTTCCGGCCCCGGTCTCCACCTACGTTGGAACGAAAGACGACGGCTCCGCGGCCGCGCTCGTTGTACATGCGCCAGGCGTGACGAGCTGCCAGATTCCAGTGGCGCTCGGCAAATTGATTCAGAAGTTCGCCGGGGTTTGGCGGCACGGCGGAGGATGACATATACGTTTGGTCGGTTGTATCTATCTTCGTTCGTAGCGAGATTCCAGCGTCTCAACGCCAAGTTCTACATGGAGCCAACGTTGTAACGTCGGGAACTTCGGCTGTACGCACCGATGCAGATACCGACCGTTCCCGGTTTCTCCGACACTTGTCTCGTTTTTCCCTGTGCATCCAGATATCGATCCTGCGCGACCACTTCCAGCCGCGGCGTGTTCATCGTGCAATGAGCTCGTGCCCGTGGAGCGCAGGCGCCGGATCCCACGTCTGGGGTGGGCACTCGTGGTGGCGTTCATCCTGATCACCGTACCGGTGTCGGACGTTGCAGCGCACGACGAGCCCGGGGCTCGGGCTGGCCCGTCCCCCACCGTTTCCTATGCGTTCGTGGATGCCGACACGTCGGACGTCGATCCTCACCCTAACGCGGTTCCGTATCGTACCAACCGAAGCATCTGGGTGCATTTGCTCTCGGCGCCATCGTACGCGCTTTACGGGGTCACGCGCCCGCTGGGATGGGGCGTGAAGTACCTCGAACGTGAGTTCCCGACCCTGTTCGAGCCGAGACTGCCCGTTCGGGGGGCGCTACCAATCGTTGAACTGGGAGGACCGGTTGGCATTCAGGGTGGTGTCGCCCTTTTCGACCAGAACCTGTGGGGCGTTGGACATGACGCGCGGGTCTCTGCGCTTTACGGCTCAAGAAGCCGCTACGAGGTGCAGCTAGACTATGGACTCGGGTCAGCGCTCGGTTCGCGCACGGACCTGTCGTTCAGCGCAGACTTTTTTACACATCCGGAGCGCCGCTACTTTCTGCGTGGAAATCGCGCGGATAAGAAGGATGAGACGCGCTACTTCACCCGGCAGTTTGCCTCTCGCATCACGCTGGGACTGCAGCCGATCAACAAACTTTCGGGCGACATTCAGTTCGCATACACACGCTCCCAGAACAAAGCTGCCGACGGAGAGCTTGGTGCGAGACTTCCGACGACGCTTCCCGGACTCGATCGAATCACGAACCTCCTGTCGGCCCGGACCTCGTGGAGTGTCGACTTCACCGGGCGGACGGAAGCGCGCACCGTCCGCGGGACACGGTTTACGGTGGAGGGTGAGCTAACGAATGATCTGAATGGTAGCACCTTTCGCTACGTCCGATATGCAGCCGAGGTGCAGCAATACGTTCCACTGGTCGTGCTACCCCCTACGCGTCGCCTCGCGCTGAGACTTCGTCTCGACAAGGTCGAACCGGTTCGCGGGGGAGCAGCCGTGCCGTTTTTTCGATTACCGGGAATTGGAGGCCAGTCCACCGTTCGGAGCCTCGTCTTCGACCGGTTCGTGGAGGAGGGCGCGATCGTGGCCAACGCAGAATACCACTATCCCATCTGGAATCGGATGGATGCGGTGGTCTTCGTGGATGCTGGACAGGTGTTCAACGAGTTCGAGATGATCGCGCTCGATCGATTTCACGTCGGGTACGGAGCAGGCGTTCGCGTTCTTCGGGGGGGCGACCTTGCGTTTCGTCTCGACGTAGCCACGGGAGAGGAAGGCGTACGCGCTATTCTCACCGTTAATAAGACCTTTTAAAAGAGGAGAAGATGGGTCTCCTCCCCGTATTCTACCGATCGCACATCGCGTTTATCTGTCGAATGAAGCTTTTGTCTCGAGCCAAACTGGCGTTTCTCCTCATTGCGTTTGCCGTTTTTGCGAGCGGATGTAGTTCGTCGCGTCCGTACACGCTCGGCGCCCTAAAAACGGAAGATCCGGACCGCGAGCCGATTCCGGAGCCGCGCGAGATCGAGCAAAACTTCTACTGGGATCGCGTCGATCTGACGGTTTTCCATCAGCTGAAGAAGCCGCTGAACCTGGCGTGGACAGGTCGGAAAGCCGGCGCACTCGTCGGGATTGGCGATGGGGAGACGCAAGCCGATAACGTGAATGCGTTCGATGAGCCGCCGCGGTCGAGCTGGTGGACGCCTCGGCACTATTATCGTCCGATGACAGCCGAGGAATTGGCGATCGGGCCGAACACAGATGGTCGTACGGAGGCTGGACCCGATACGAGTGGGACATGGACGATCTGGAGGGGAAAGTCGGTCGGGGCGGCATCCGGCTTTTTTATCCAGGACGCGCGCGGGGTGCGCTACCTGCTCAAGTTTGACAAGCCGTCCTATCCCGAGCTTGCTTCGTCAGCGGAGGTCATTTCGACGAAAATCTTGCATGCGGCCGGATATCATGTCCCAGAAAATACAATTGCGCATGTGCATCCGGAGCAGATCGAGATTGGCGAAGGGGCGACCGTGCAGGACGGAAACGATCGTCGGCCCATGCGCCCCGACGACGTCACCTCCGTGCTTGAGGGACAGCCACGCCGCGATGACGGCAAAGTACGTGTTATGGCGAGCCGGTTCGTGGACGGCCACGTGCTGGGGCCGTGGAATTTTCGCGGTCGGCGCGACGACGATCCCAACGACCGCGTGCGCCATCAGGACCGCCGCGAACTGCGGGGGCTTCGCGTGATCAGTGCCTGGCTAAATGACACGGATCGCCGTGCTGCCAACACGCTCGCCGTGTACACCGACGAGCGATACATCAAGCACTACGTGCAGGATATGAGTTCGACGCTCGGGGCGAACACGGGCTCGCCGCACCGACCGATCCACGGACAGGCGTACATGATCGATCATCGGCTCATTCCGCAGGCGCTCGTCAGTTTCGGGTTGTTTCGGTTCCCCTGGTGGGAATACGATCCTTCGGCCGCGTTTCCGTCCGTTGGATACTGGCGCTCCGATGTTTTTCGCCCGGACGAGTGGGTACCCACGTATCCGAATCCCGCCTTCGAAAAGCTGACACGCCGGGACGCGTTCTGGGGCTCGAAAATCGTCACCGCGTTCTCCGATGACGACCTTGCCGCCATCGTGCAAACGGCCGAGATGTCGAATCCGGAAGCGGAGGCGTACCTCCTGCGTGTTCTCCAGGAGCGGCGCGACAAGACCGGGCGGTACTGGTTTCGCCGCATTGCGCCCCTCGATCGATTCCGCGTGTCGCAAGACTCCGGCTCTGCACTCCGGCTAGCATTCGACGACCTGGCCGTCGAGCGGGGAATGGAGATGGCCGATGCCGTGGCCTACCGGTACACGATCCGGCATGACGGGACGAAGCTCGATCATGGGATGGTCAGCGAGCGATCGGTTGGACTCCGAGTTGGGGAGAAAACGATCAATGAATGGCTGGATGAGCAAAACCTCACCAATCCAGATCATCGCGTCGTAAGGGTCGATCTTGCACCAGAATACCGGTCAGGGGACGACGTGCTGCGTCCGTCGGAAGTGCAAGTGTTCGTCTACCTTCCTGCCACGCCAACGCGTCCACTCGATGTCGCATCCGTGTTCAGCCGCGACGATATTGATCCGCACGCGCCCCGGGTTGTGGGGCTGCGTCGAAAGTAACGCCAACAGGTGGTGTTCAGGTCGGGCTGACGTCGGAGAAACCTTTTGGCTCGTGTAAACCGTTTTAGTTTTCTCTACGGGGTTTTTGACTCCAGCCGTCTGATTCATTACCGCCATTATGGCTCGTCTCCTCGCCTCACTTCTCGGTTTGCAAAAAGGGGAGCGGAAAATGGCGCTGTTAATGGCAGCGTATCATTTTCTGTTGCTCGTCATCCTCTATTTGCTCAAGCCCGTGCGGGACAGTCTGTTTCTCGCGGACCGAGGGCCGGCGGAGCTTCCGTACGTTTTTATTTTGACGACCGTCATGGTCGTCCCAGTCGTCATTTTGCACACGCGGCTTGGTCAATCGATGCGGGTTGGGCGACTGATTGACGGGGTAACGCTGTTTCTGGCAGCGAATCTTGTCGGTCTCTACTGGTTGGTCGCGCTCGAGACGGCCTGGGCGCCGTACATTCTGTATGCCTGGGTCAGCATTTTCAGTTTACTGGTTACCTCGCAGTTCTGGCTTCTGGCCAACGCCATCTTCGGGGCCTCGCAGGCGAAACGAGTTTTTACCGTACTCAGCGCGGGCGCGATTCTGGGAGCTATTGTCGGTGGGGAAGCGACGGGGCTGCTGGTCCGTACGGCCGGCATCGATAGTCACGCACTGCTGTTCATTGCGGCTGCTATGCTCGTTGGCTCCGTCGCTATGAGCCGATGGATTCGACAGCAGCACCAGGCGCGCGGGGGAGCTGTACAGGTCGCGGGATCAAATGAGGAGGTTCCGTTCTCTGGCGATGAGGCATCGGCCGACGCGCACGCCGACGACACAGATGCGTCTCCGGTTGAGGATGAGGATCCGACTGAGACAGCCGAGAAGCATGAGGCCTCGTCGCGCCTGTCCGCCCAAATGTCCGGCAGTTGGAAGGCGTGGTCGATCATCCGCAGTTCGCGCCACCTCCAGTTGATCGTCGGAGTGATCGCTGTCATGGTGATCACGTCGACCGTGGTGGATTTTCAGTTCAAAACCGTCGCAGCGCAGGCGTTCGCGTCTGAAGATGCACTAACCTCGTTCATGGGACGATTCTATGGGCGCGTGAGTCTCGTAGCTCTCGTCGTACAGTTCTTCATCGCTCCGCGATTTATTCGCATTCTCGGCATTGGGGGAGCTCTGTCTATTCTGCCGATTGCCCTCGCGGGTGGAACCGTGGCGATGATCCTCGTTCCGGGGCTGGTCGCTGGTGTGCTGATTCGAGGGGCGGACCAGACGCTCAAGCACTCCATCGACAAGACGGGGCGAGAGCTTTTATTTGTGCCGGTGTCACTGGAGAAGAAGAAGCAGGTGAAGGTGTTTGTCGACCTGTTTGTGGATCAGGGTGCACAGGGGGTGGCGGGTGCACTACTCCTTCTCCTTACGACCGTTCTAAGCTTCTCCGTGTCTGAGCTCGGATGGGTCGTCGGGTTCCTTCTTGCGGGTTGGGGCGTGCTGGCATACCTCGCCCGCCGCACGTACATCCACGAGTTTCGTAAACGTCTCCGTGCGCAGGAGGACACAGAGTCTTCTGATGAGGCGACGCCCGTATCGGAGACACTCGATGAATTGCTCGAGTCTCTCTGCAGCCGCAACGAACGCGAGACGCTCGCTGCGCTGGACCAGCTGGAGCATGGCGACGAAACCGTTCCGATTGACGCGCTCGTGTGCCTGCTCGATCACTATTCGCCGACGGTGCGGGAGCAGGCCATTCGCGTCTTACGGGTGCGTACGATCGAGGGGCTGGGGTCGGAGGTTGTGGAGGCGCTGACGGACCCCAACCCAGACGTTCAGTTGGAGGCGGCGCGGTACCTGTACTGTCAGAGCGGTGAGCGTATTGACCGGTTGCAGGAGGCGCTGGCGCACGATGACGTACGTATCCGCGCGGCGGCCGTTGGGCTGATTGCGGAAGAGGGCGGGCCGGACGCGTATCGTCTCATTACCGAGGCGACGCTCCGGCAGCTCCTCGATGTCCCAGGAGAGGCCGGCGAGGACGCCCGTACTCATGTGGCTCGCATCCTTGGTGTTCTCAATCGGTCGTATCGCATTGAAATGTTGCACTCCCTTCTGTTCGATGATTCCGATCAGGTGGTTGAGGCCGCGATTCGTGCCGCTGGACGCAGCGAAGAGAGAGCCTTCGTGTATCCGCTGTTGGTGCGTTTGAAAGAAGAACGTTTTGAAGGCGTCGCCCGTGAGGCGTTGTCTCGTTTTGGTGAGCGGGTGCTGGGTACACTCTACGATGTGATGGTTGACGACCGCGTCAATTTAGATGTTCGCGTACAGGTCCCGCGCATTTTGACCGAGCTCCATAACAACCTGGCGGTGACGGTTCTTGTCACCGCTCTCCGTGATGTACCGATTCCAGTTCAACACGCCATTGTCCGTGCCCTCAGTCGGCTTCACGCGTCCGGGTACGACTCGTTCGCGTTCGACGACATCGCGGAGGCGATTCGTAGCGAAATACGGTACTATGCAGCCCTCGGACAGGTCGTCCACATGATGCTTCGGACGGACCGCGACGCGGTGGGAGATGTCGAACTGTCGGATGTCCGAGGGGCGCGGGAGCGGAGCTTAGAGCGTATCTTCCGTCTCCTTGGACTGCAGTACGATCAGCGGGACGTGTACGACGCGTATCTCGGGCTTACGAGTGACGACCGGACGCTCCGCTCAAGTGCCATCGAGTTCGTCGATAACCTGGTGGACTACTCCACGAGCCGAATCTTGCTGCCGTTGCTCGACGATCCGGAGGGAAGGAAGGCATTGGAATATGGCCAACGATTTTTCGACCTGAACCTTCGGACTCCCTCCGATGCACGCGCCTTTCTTCAAGAGGTCGACAATCCGAGACTAGAGGGGTCTGAGTCGTCGGACCGCGGGGACATGTCTCCACCCGATCGAGGCGTGAGTCAGAGCGTCCAAGGACGTACATCCGGGTTTTTCGGGCAGGATGAGTCAACTGACGGCGTCGATGGTATCCCGCAGCGGCGCGCTCCGACGTCCGAGGGTATGTCGGATGCTTCGTGACGATCCACGGAGCGAAATCTTAATCGGTCGATTGACAGGGTAATTTGGCCGATCATCTCTGATAAATAAAACGGAGTTCCTTGGGGTAAGGATGCCGTGAGTAGGAGGCCGAGTACCCTTTATATTCATCGGCATATTGCTCGTCTCCCGTCTGTGACCGTATATTCGTGTACGCAGATGTAGGAACGCTGACATCGATCGACATCGTCAATCTTGTCGATGAGTGCAATGATAACATTTTCCTGCAGCGTGAGTATGAAATCAATATCCGAGACCACGGAGACGATGTGTCATCTCGGACCTCGTAGCGTGATTATGGCTACGGTAAAAATTTGTAAGAACATTATTTAGCCCTGTGTTGATTTATGCCAGTATCAACGCACAAACCGCCCCGTCCAATTGCCGAGGTTCGCGAAGAGACGCGCACGTGGCTCAATCACGTTTGCGATGAGCACTTCGGTGGCAACGTTCGCCGTATGGCGACTTCGCTGGGGTACGACGATGCAGGACGTAGTAAACTAGATCGGATCCTCAAGGGGAAGACGATCAAGATTGACTCTGAACTGCTCGTCGACGTGAAAGACTTTCTCCGAGAACAGGATATTGAGTTTTTAGAGCCTGGCTCACCGTACTCGGACCCTGACGCCGATCAGCATAATCTGTCCCTCACGTTCTGCAGCATTGAAGTTGTTCGTCGGAACGGGACGTATGTCGCAGAACGAATGGAGAAGGGGCGGTATCACGTCGACCCGGCCGAGGTGAACGATACGGATGTCACCGGAGACGACCTGTTCGTTATTCCTGTGGAAGGGGACTCCATGGATCCAGAGTTTCGGTCGGGTGACCGTCTGATCATCCAATCCGTATCCACGCCAGATTATCAGTTTATTCCGGGAGACGGCGTGTATCTTTACCGCCTGGAGGAAAGCATTCAGATCAAACGCCTCATGCGCAAGCCAAAACGCATCGTTCAGGTCGTTCCTGCAAACGCAAAGTACGAGTCGTACCAGATCCAAACGGATGATGCAGAGGTTGACATCGAAATCCTCGGACGGGTTTGGGCGCGAGTGAAGAGGTACTAGCGCCGAGTTGTTCTCGCTACAATCGAATAATCGGTCCGCTCGAGGAGTACGCATTTCGTATAGGAAGCCCCACCGCCGCTTGCACGGTAAACGTGCTTTCTGGTTATGCGTTACGAACCGCCTCCGTAAGTTCGGCCAGAGCCTCTTCGCGCCGCCGCTGAGACTGGTCGGCTTCGTGGAGTGTCGGTGACGCGACGCGATCGCCACATTCAGCCGGTGTGAGTGGGCACCGCTCGCACGTCAGGTTCACATCAAGCTGTGGGATGTCGTCGTCGTTCCAAAAGCGGACGTGTCGTTTGAAGTCGTCATTGATCAGAAAGCCCAGCGAGACACACGAGTTCGTCGTGGGCTGAAGAGCGAGCGGCCGCGCAGACGAGAGCACAAAGAATTCTGCATCGTCGTTCAGGTAATACGACCGCTGTGCTCGAATCCGGGGCTCCACGCTCGGCTGCATGCTGGTCGTACCATTGTGCTGTTCGCCAGAGAGGCGATGAAGAAGGCGCATCGCCGGCCAGCGACGACAGTAGTGCTCGCGAAGGCCAATGCCGTGCGGCACCGGGACCTGCGACATATTCAGCAGCTTCGTCAGCTTGAAGTCCGACGACCCGGCCTCGTGGTGGAACCGCATAAAGAAGATGTCTTCGAGGCCGAAGAAGCGAGGCACGAGTTCGGTGAGCCGATAGTAAAACATCTCCGGCGTTGCGTCGAACCGGGCCATGCATGTTCGAAGCGCATCTGGATCCCAGGTGGAAGTCGAAAATATGCTCTTCAGGTGATCCAGTAGCGGGTCCCGATCGATGAGGAGAGCGCCTGCGAAATACGAGGCGCGAAAGTTATTCAGCACCTGTTCGTAGCTTTCGACCTTTAGCCACGATGACGTTCGCGCGCGCTCCTCGACATCCATGATGCAGTACCCGATCTCCCGCGCATAAATGAACGCCCGCTGGATGTCCATCAAATCCCCGTTCAGCAGAAGCGTCGGCTGGTCGCCCTCGACGAAAACGGACCGAAAGTCTGATAGCTCGGGATGATCCGGAAGCGTCTCCAGATCGATATCGTAACCATACTCGTCCACCAGCACCGCATACAGGGCTTCGTGCGGGATCGACGTGCCGGGCGCCCACTCCTTGGTTCGCCGGTAGTCTTGCGCCAATTCCTCGAGTTCCTCGAAGTAGTTGCCGTGTAGCTGCTGATACGACCGCAGGGCCGCGAAGAGGAAGTGCTCCACCTGCATGTCGTACGTCCGCCCGATCTCCAGGAAGGTCCGGATCAGGGCGCCCGCTCGTGACGGCCGATCCGAGACGAGGGCAAACACGTCCTGAGGCTCAAGTCCGAAGACATCGAAGGGGAATTCCTGTATGAACGTGGAGGAAAACACCTCTTTGATTGGGTCGAGTTCATCCGTCACGTGCATCGATACCAAATCGTCGTACGTGACCCCGAGCGCATCTGCCAGATCGATGATCTTATCCGGTTTCGGATACTTTTTGCCCTTCTCGATCTCGCTGAGATAGGAAATGCTGAGGCCGGAATCCTCGGCGATTTCCTTGAGGGATGCGCCACGATCCTGTCGAAGCGTGCGGAGCTTCAGGCCGAGGATGAAGCGGAGATTCTCACTACTGACAGCCATGCGAGAGAGAAAGTGCGAGGGAAAAGAGGGGGGAGAGAAGGGGCGAGTCCCGAGCGGTACGAATGGATCACCTCGGTGGAGCGGGAAGCGCATGCGATAAATCGGCGGGCATACGAGCCTACATGCACCGGCAACCCATATCTCAGGCCTTGTGCGCCTTCATATCTATATGGAGCCAAAATCGTTCGCTGTGAGCGAAATTAAATGAAGCGAATGTGAAGAAACAGCTTCAGCCAACGAAATTATATCAGCAGCGAAATTTCGCTTGACAGCCACGCGGCCTTCACGTAGTATTTGCATACCATCAAGTCTGCCGGGACACCCCGCGTCAGCGACGCCTATTCGGAATGGAAGCGGTTCCGGGTGAATGTCTGCTGGCACATGGGCGCACTCCCGGGCCCTTTCGCCGCCCTTTTTCTATCCAAAGCAGGTACGACATGGCAATCTCAACATCCGACGCTGCGGCGTACACATCGAACGTCGACTGGACCTCCGTCGCTGACGGCGTAGAAATCAACGCAAAGGCGTGGACCGACGAGGCGAAGCAGCTTTTCCCGGAGGAACTGCTGTCGATCATAGCCTCTCTGCATCGAGCGCTGAATTCCGAACGGATGAACCTGCTGAAGGCTCGAAAGGCGCAGCAGAAGCGCTACGACGAAGGGGCACTGCCAGGGTATCTGCCTGCGGACGAACATCCGGACGCTCACGGAGACTGGCAGGTCGCACCTCTTCCTGATGACATCCTGCAGCGACGGGTCGAGATCACCGGGCCGGTCAACAACGCGAAGATGGTCATCAACATGCTCAGCCGGAACGAGGACGGGTCGATGGCTGATGCGGCGATGCTTGACTTCGAGGACTCGATGAAGCCGGCCTGGACGAATGTGCTTGCCGGAATCCGCAATGTGAAGGAAGCGGCAGAAGGGACGCTTTCGTACACGCAGTCCGCGACCAACGGCCGTCCCGCGAAGGATTACAATCTCGACCCGGATGACATGCCGCTCCTGATGGTTCGAATTCGCGGCCTCCACCTCGACGAATCAAACGTCCACGTGGATGGGGAGCCGGTCTCCGGCGGTCTACTTGACCTGGCCGCTGTTGCCTATCACACGGCTCAAGCGCTCATGAATCAGGGGAAGACGCCGAAATATTACGTGCCGAAGGTCGAGCATTATCTGGAGGCGCGCTGGTTCAATAAGCTCTTCGTCGGTGTGCAGAAGGCACTCGGCATCCCGGAAAAGACATTCAAGGCCACGTTCTTAATTGAAACGCTGCCGGCCGCCTTCCAGATGGAAGAGATCCTGTACGAATACCGGGATCACGCGGCCGGGCTCAACGGTGGTCGCTGGGACAAGATCTTCAGTGATATCAAGGTACTGCGGGAGCACGATGACCGCGTGCTTGCCGACCGCAACTGGATCAACATCCAGCGTCCGTGGATGGAGATGTACGTCAAGCAACTCATTCGAGTCTGCCACAAACACGGAGCGTTCGGCATGGGGGGCATGGCGCCTCAGACGCCAGGGAAAACGGAAGACCTGCGCGAAAAGCAAATTGCGGGCGTGGTGGACGACAAAAAATTTGAAGCGTCCATTGGACACGATGGATGCTGGGTCTCCCATCCCTACTTCATCGGCCCAGCGATGAAGCCCTTCAAGGAAAAGCTCGATGCTGAGGGCAAGAAGAATCAGCTAGACGTCATTCCAGATATCCCCGAGCAGCCCGATCTTCTACCAAAAGGCGGCGTCGGGCCGAAGACCGTGGACGGAATTCGGGTCAACGTTCGCGTTTCCATTGGCTACATGAAGGGCTGGAATTCGGATATCGGCGCTGTGGCGTGGGACAACCGAATGGAAGACCTCGCGACGTTTGAGATCTCGCGCGCGCAGACGTGGCAGTGGCTCCATCACAGCGTGACCCTGGACGATGGGACCGAGGTCACGAAAGAACTCATCCACCGAATCTTTGAGGAGGAGCTCGAAAAGATCGAGGCAGAGGCGCGCGATTTTTTTGCCTCTTACGGGGAGGATGCCGTCGAAACCCATGTTCAGCGATTTCGGAAGGCAGCGAAGGACGCGGAGCGCATCTTTACGGAAGACGCGATGCGACCCTTCCTCGCCTGCGAGTCCGAGCTTTTCGGCGTGGACGAGCACAAGGAGCATCTGCTCAAACACTCTGGCTGCTGACGCTACGTTCTGCAGCGGTCCCTGCGTCCCGTTCCGTCCGGACCGAGGCGGGACGGGGCCATTTTCAGCGGATCGGTCTCAACCATAATCAGAGGGTATCCCGATGGACGTACAAGCGAATGGCACCCCCACGACGGAAGAACAAATTGACGCACTGAAGGAAAAGTGGGCAAATGATCCGCGATGGGAGGGGATCAAGCGCCCGTACGACGCAGCGGACGTCGTCCGTCTGCGCGGATCGTTTAACATCAAGCATACACTGGCCGAAATGGGTGCAGCGCGCCTATGGCAACTCCTCCACGATGAGGAATACGTCAACGCGCTCGGGGCCCTGACCGGGAATCAGGCGATGCAACAGGTCAAAGCCGGTCTTAAGGCCATCTACCTGAGTGGGTGGCAGGTGGCCGCGGACGCGAACCTGAGTCGCCAGATGTATCCGGATCAGAGTCTGTACGCCTCGAACAGCGTTCCTGACGTGATCCGGCGGATCAACAATACGTTGAAGCGGGCCGACGAGCTGCATCACGCGGAAGGGGACGACTCTACGTATTGGATGGCGCCGATCGTTGCGGATGCGGAAGCCGGTCATGGAGGGGTGCTCCACGCCTTCGAGTTGATGAAGTCCATGATTGAAGCGGGCGCTGCTGGCGTGCACTTCGAGGATCAGCTCGCGGCAGAGAAGAAGTGTGGACACCTCGGCGGCAAAGTTCTCGTCCCGACACAGCAGTTCGAGCAGGTGCTCATCGCGGCCCGCCTTGCGGCGGATGTGATGGATGTGCCGACGCTCCTCATTGCCCGGACGGATGCGGACTCTGCTCAGCTTTTGACCAGCGACGTCGACCCGCGTGATCGCACGTTTATTAAGAGCAAGGACCGGACGAGCGAAGGTTTCTATCGGGTGAATGCGGGTCTGGACCTGGCGATCAACCGGAGCCTGAGCTATGCGCCGTATGCTGATCTACTGTGGTTTGAAACCTCCAAACCGAATCTCGAGGAGGCGAAGACGTTTGCAGAGGCGATTCACAAAGAGTACCCGAATAAGATGCTGGCGTACAACTGCTCGCCATCATTCAACTGGCGCGCCCATCTCAACGACGACGAGATCGCCGCATTCCAGCGCGAGATTGGCGAAATGGGATACAAGTTCCAGTTCGTCACGCTGGCCGGTTTCCATTCCTTGAACTTCAGCATGTTCAACCTCGCAGAGGGATATCGTGACCGAGGCATGGCCGCGTATTCCGAGTTGCAGCAGGCGGAGTTTGATGCGGAGGAACGGGGCTACACTGCGACGAAGCACCAGCGCGAGGTCGGCACTGGGTACTTCGACGAGGTCAAAAACGTGATCACGGATGGCACGTCGTCGACAGGGGCGATGGAGGGCTCGACCGAGTCTGCACAGTTCGCGTGATCGATCTACCCCTCACTCACCATCGATGAGCGGTCGTAGAGCGGCAGGCTTCGGGCCTGTCGCTCTTTTTTGTACAGCGGGTTGTTACGGCCATCAGGATCTGGGCGTACGCACAATGCCGGCGTCCACTCGGGGTCGAGCATGTCCGCCTCAGAAAGAAGGCGCCTGTACGACCTGATCGACACGGGAAACGGCGGGTGGCCGATATATCACAAGTGAGTGTTACTTTCCTGCAGTCATGAGCGGCTGAAGAAGTGCACGCTCGGTCCCACAGAGTGATGCTACCGTCCCCGTTTCGTAGTAGGATCAAATTCATGACCGTATCGACGCGCTTTGCCTGGCTACTTCTCGCGCTTGGAGCTCTATTGATCGCCGAACCCTATGTCGCATCCGCTCAGGGGCGTGGGCGCGGCCCGACGTCCGGGCGACCTGGTACGGCGGAATGGTGGTCGCCTCGACCGTATGCTCAGAAGGGATATGAACCCCGGCGCGCTGTTCGAAAAGATGCGCCTCCTTTCTGTCGCAATCGCCAGGGGCATCCCGTGCACGGCTGGCGTTGGTGCATCGAGAAAGGATTCGTTCGTCCGGAGGCCCGGCACGCCTGGCGCCCGTATCAGCCGAGCCGGGTTGTGGTCGTGCGGAAGCGACCGCGAATGGTCGTGCGTCCGCGTGTCGTCTTTCGCGCGGATATCATTGTCGATGTCCTCGGCATCGAACTGTATCGCAACGTGCTCGACTGGGGGCAGCGGTCTGGGTACCGTGGCGATCCCGTTGCGCGGTGGGTACCGTATGGTCGTCGAGGGTGGGTGCTACAGGTGAGCCAGGAAGGTTTTCCGCTTGCCGAGCTTATTGATCACAATGGTGATCGCCGCATCGACGATGTCTGGGTCTACGAGCCTGATCGTCTGCATCGCGACCGACAGCGTGACCGACGGTACCATGATCGCTACGACGACCGCTACGATGACGACGACCGCTTCGAACGTGAGCGCGAGTGGCGAGAAGAGCGTCGTGAACGTCGCGAAGAGAGACGTGAGCGGCGTCGGGAAGAAGACGAGGACCGACGCGAACGCCAGCGCGACCGCGACGAGGATTACGAAGAGGACCGCTGGGACGACCGCGACAGTTGGCAGAGCTGAACTGGCCGACCGTCGCGGCGCTTTTTTAAGCGAGCGCGTACCGTCGTAGACGATCGATTAGTGCAGCAGATCAGCGAGCAGGATCAGCGGAATACCGAATGAGCCGAGGAGAAGGGCTGTCAGACACCAGGCGGCGTATGGCGTGAGCAAACCGCGCCACCACAGGGTCCAGCGCAGTTGTAGCATCGGCCAGTTCGCGACGTGACAAAAGAGGAAGAGAAGGGCGAAGAGAAGGGCCTCGCTCTCGTCTGAGACCGCGAAAATCTTGATGATCGGGACGCTGATGATGAAGAGTCCGATGAACCCGGTCGAGAGCATCAAGGAACCGAGATGGTCCTGAAAAAGATCGCCGGCACTGATCGGTCTAGGCATAGGACAGCAGAATGGTGGCGTGGGGGTCCGGCGAACGGCATGGAATATCCGTGCAAACGGTACGCCGGAGTTTTGTACGAAGTTGCCTGGAGGTGGCGATCAATCGTGGTCTGTGTGGAGACCGTTTCAATCTGTATGAGGGGTTGATCCGGAGATGATATCGGCTCATATTAATACGTGCGTCTGAACGCGGGTTCTGTACTCGTTTTCTACGCCCCCATTCACCCGTTTCATCTTCCGCGCCGCATCGTGACTGTTTCTTGCTGTCATCTCCGCTCGTTCACCGCACTACGCCTCCCGGTGCTTCTATTCGTTTTTGCCGGTGTCTGGGTAGGATGCTCCGGCACTCAGTCCACGAGCCAGTACGGGGCTCAAACCGATGTGTCATCCGAGGTCGAACGCTTGGAGGAGGAGAATGCTGCGCTTCGCCAGGATCTGATTGATGCCCGGCGTCGGGCGAACTCCGGCGTGATGCGCAGAGGGGAAACCGTCGAAGTGCTGTCTACAGATCTGTACTTCGAAAGTGGCAGCGCGCAGTTGACATCGGAGGGCGTGGAAAAGTTAAAAAGCGTTGCTGCAACCCTGAAGCGAGAGTACCCGAATCGTGTGGTCCGTGTTGAGGGGTACACCGACGATCAACCCATTGGCGATAAGCTCAAGTCTAAATTTCCGAGCAATTGGGAATTGTCGGCGGGTCGTGCCGCGGCTGTGGTTCGGCATCTACAGTGGACCCACAATCTTTCGCCGGAGCGCTTCGAAGTTGTCGGCTTTGGCCCGTATCAACCCCTCGCGACCAATGAGACCGCCGACGGTCGACGTCAGAATCGTCGGGTGCGGATCGCCGTGCTGCCTGGTGACGACCCAGATGCTGTTGACGCGACGGAGAGCATAAGCGGTCCCCGTATGCAGGACCGCCGCGGAAATGCGCGAAAGGGATTTTAGATCGTCCCCCCGGAATGCTGTCGTTGTTTGATGGTCCCGGTGATGAAATCAACCACCGGCGGAAAGCAGAACGCCCGTTCGCTTCATCCGAGTCCGTTATCTGTCAGGCCTCCCAGTTGCCTTCGGCAACCTCTCGGGCGGCCTGAGCAGTGATGCGGATCATCGGGCCGAGCGCGGCGAACCGCTCATCCTTGGTCTGTCCGCGTTTGTACCGTATGTAGATTTGTGCGACGATCACGGTGAGGCGGAAGAGGCCGAGTGCATGGTAGAACCGAATGTTGCTCACGTCTCGGCCGCTGCGAGATGCGTAGCGGCGTACGAGTTCGGACCGGGAGGGAAATCGCTCGTCTACGGGCATCGTCGCAAACTTTTGAAACGGAGCCGGGTCCGTGGGCTGGATCCAGTAGGTGAGAAGTGCTCCAAGGTCGCTTAGCGGATCGCCCAGGGTGCACATGTCCCAGTCGAACACGGCCACGGGAGTGCCGGGGTCGTTCGGGGTCAGCATCAGGTTGTCGAGCTTGTAGTCGTTGTGGACAAGGGACGCCCGGTTGGAGTCTGGTCGATTCTCGCAGAGCCAATCATACACCTCGTTCATCGATCCGACATTCTCGTCTTTCGCCGCATTCCAGCGCTCGTACCAGCCTTCGATCTGTCGGTCGATGAACCCGTCCGGTCGCCCCAGATCTTCCAGCCCGATGGACTCGTAGTCGACCGCATGGAGATCAGCGAGTGCGTCGATTAGCGCGTGGGACATTCGCTGCGGCGCGTCATCAAGGTTACGATACGCATCCGGCATCGTATCGCGGACGACCACGCCTTGACGTCGCTCCATGACGAAGAATTCCGACCCGATGAGGGATGGGTCGCCGCAGTAAACCAGAGCCTCGGGGGCCAGGTCGTATGCCTGGTGAAGCTTTGAGAGCACCGAGTACTCGCGGTGCATGTCGTGAGCATTCTCCGCAACAGGGCCGAGCGGCGGACGCCGGAGGACGAGCTCGTTTTCGCCGTAATCGAGCAAGTACGTTAGGTTGGCTTTTCCCCCACCAAACTGACGAACGGTCGGAATGCCACTGGTTATCTCCAGACGATCGTTCAGAAATTCGGCGACAGCGTGAATGTCGAAGGACTCGTCCTCACGCACGTCGATGATCTGTTCAGAAGGGTCCGGCACGGGAGATTTGTTGGTCAATGGAGGGGGAGCGGTCACACGTCAATGATAGGGTTCTCCGACGAAAGTGCCAATCGTTCCGGTGAGGTGAACTCGGGCTCATGAAAGAAGGCGTTTACGTATAAAAACGAAGGCGCCCCATCCATGACGACCGGTTCCCTTGTGTCGGTATCGACCGTCATGCATGGGGCGCTCTGTACAAACGCCTGTCCTCGTTAGCCTTCCGGAACGAGCACGACGCGGAATCGGGCCTCGTTATTGATCATTCGATCGTATGCTTCGGCTGCCTCTGTGAGAGGAAACGTCTCGATCATCGGGGCCACGTCGTTCAGCGCGCTAAAGTCGAGCGTATCCTCCGAGTCGTCCGCGGAGCCCGATGGCCAGCCCTGGATCGATTTTCGACCCATGATCAGTTGCATGGGGGATATCTCGATCGGATCTGCCGTTGCGGCGACCACCATCAGTTTGCCGTCGCGCGCGAGTCCGTCAGCAACGTCTGTAATCGCCTGCGAGCTGGGCGCCGTGGCGAGAATGACATCGGCTCCCCCGAGGGCCTGAAGCTGCTCGGCCGTGTCTCCACTCGTCGTGTCGATGAAGTGGTGGGCACCGAGTTTGTGCGCGAGATCTTTCTTGTCGGTGCCGCGCGACAGGGCGATGACTTCGCAGCCAAAGCTCGCGGCATACTGGATTCCCAGGTGCCCGAGTCCACCAACGCCCTGAACGGCCACCCGTGCGCCGGGTGTGAGACCGCTGTTGCGGAGTGCGTTGAAGGTCGTAATGCCCGCACACAGGAGGGGGGCCGCCTCATCGAAGTTCAAATCGTCGGGCATGCGTGCGACAGCTTCCGCCGGGGCACACATGTACTCGGCATAGCCGCCGTCGAACGAGATGCCTGTGACTTTTCCATTCTGGCAGTTAACGAAGTCACCATCGCGGCATGCCGGACAGGTGAAGTCATGGCCACCGTGCCAGCCGACGCCGACGCGGTCACCTTCCGCCCACATCTCGACACCGTCGCCGACGGCATCGACAATGCCGGTCACTTCGTGGCCCGGAACGCGAGGATACTCCAGTCCGGGAAACGTGCCCTCCTTCACGAAGGCGTCACTGTGACAGATGCCGCATGCCTTCACGTTGATGCGTACCTCGCCGGGACCGGGCTCGGGTACGTCGAGCTCGACAACCTGAAGATCACCACCGGCTTCTTGAACCTGTACCGCTTTCATTTTGGCCATAAGCTTTTACATAGATGTGCTGATGATAAACGCGGTTGTATGCGAGAACCGAGATGTGAGCGAGGCGGTCCCTTTCGTATCACTTTGTTTCGATTCGTTCAGAATCCTGTGATGGAATCCTGACGCGCTGAAGCTACTGCTCGGATGGGTCCAAAGGAGCATGCGCACTTTCAGGCATAAATGGATGTTGCTTCCACCAATTCGGCGTTCCACACGTCATCTGTTTGATTCTGGTCTGGTCGCCCTGAGAGACGGGCACGTCTTCAGAGTCGCCCGATCCCCCATTCACCGCCCCGCGTGTTTCTGCATAATATGGCGCTGTCATCTGCTTCCATTCGCGAAGGACTCCGCCGTCTAACGTACGTCCCGGACGCGCTTCGTCTCGTGTGGGCATCCGCCAAAGGATGGACGGCGGGATGGTCGGTTCTCCTCGTGCTACGCGGTATCATTCCTGCGGCGACCGTCTATCTAACGAAGCTGGTCGTTGATGCGGCCGATGCCGCGATCGGGCAGGGGCTCGGCTGGGAAACCGCGCAGCCGGTCGTGGTGCTGGCAGCGCTGATGGCCGCGCTCATGCTCCTGCAGGAATTGCTGGGGGGATTGACGACGTGGGTCCAGACCGCTCAGTCGGAGTCACTGACGGATTTTGTGAAGGCGAAAGTTCACGAGAAGGCCGGGTCCGTCGACCTCGCCTTTTTCGAAAGCCCGGACTACTTCGACCTGATGTCGCGGGCTAATGAGGAGGCGAGTAGCCGCACCCTCTCGCTGTTGCAGAATATTGGTGCGATGGTGCAGAACGGCATCACGCTGGCCGGTGTCGCCATCATCCTGATTCCATACGGCCTCTGGATTCCGATCGCTCTTCTCCTGAGCACGTTGCCTGCACTCTGGGTCGTCGTGCGCCACAAGCGGATCTACCATCAGTGGTGGAGCGACACGACGGAGGATCGGCGATGGGCGCAGTACTTCGACCGCCTACTGACGTATCCGCAACCTGCACCTGAGGTCAGGCAGTTCGAGCTTGCACCCGCCATTCGGAGAGCGTATATCTCGCTCCGAAAAATGCTGCGCGAGAGCAAGATCCGGCTCATCGGGCGGCAGAATCTTGCCTCGTTCGGAGCTGCCACACTCGGCTTGTTTGTGACCGGCGGGGTGATGGTGTGGATGGGTGCGCGGGCTCTCTCGGGAACGGCGACACTCGGAGACCTGGCGTTGTTCTACCGCGCATTCAGCGAAGGGAGAGGGCTTCTACGATCGATGCTGGGCGGTCTTGGGAATTTGTACGCCGACACGCTCTTCATCCATCACTTGTTTACGTTCCTCGAACTGGAGCCGACCGTCACCGAACCAGAGGAACCGGTCACCATTCCGTCTCGAGCCGCAGCCGCAAACGGTCGACCGATGTCGAGTCCGGGTATCACGTTCGAGAACGTGACCTTTCGCTATCCGGCCAGCGAAGAAAATGCGCTCGACGGTTTCGACCTGCGCATTGAGGCGGGGCAGACGGTGGCTATCGTGGGCCCGAATGGCGCTGGTAAGAGCACACTCACGAAGCTCCTCTGCCGGTTCTACGATCCGCAGGAGGGGAGCGTCCGGGTCGATGGAGTCGATCTTCGCGACATGTCGCTGGAGTCGTTGCGCCGGATGATCACGGTGATGTTCCAGCACCCGATTCACTTCATCGCGACGGGCGTCGACAACATCCGGATGGGCGACGTCCGACAAGAGCCAGATCGACAGGATCTTGAGGCAGCAGCGCGTGCCGGCGGCGCACACGACATTCTCAAGCGACTGCCCGAGGGCTATCAGACGCTACTCGGCAAACAGTTTCGCGGTGGGGTCGAGCTAAGTGGCGGGCAGTGGCAACGCGTTACCCTCGCCCGTGCGTTCTTCCGCCAAGCGCCCATCGTTGTGCTTGACGAGCCGACAAGCTTCATGGACTCGTGGGCCGAGACCAAATGGCTCAACCGATTCTGCACGCTCGTTCAGGATCGTACAGCCATCATCGTCACGCACCGCTTCACGACGGCGATGAAAGCCGATGTCATTCACGTCGTAGACAACGGACGGGTCATCGAGTCTGGATCGCACGAAGAGTTGTTGGAGCAAGATGGTATCTATGCGGAATCCTGGCGTGCTCAGACAGCGACGTCGCGCCATCAGGTGACGCATGAACCGTCGGGAGACGGCGCGTCCACCATGCACGCCGATCCGATGGCTTCAGAGTCCGAACCTGCATCCACATCCCCTACTGTAGACGGCTCTTTTTCGTCAGCTACGTGATGTGATGACGACACTTGTTATTACACATTCTTTTTCTCGTCCCGAAGCTCGGCTCATCCAGCTGTGTACGCGGACACAGATGACCTCGGACATTGAGCGAGAGGTTCAGGACATCGTGTCATCCTCTCTCGATTGGATGTGGCTTGCACGGTTCGCCCGACGTCACGGAGTGGCCGCGTTGCTCGTTCATCATCTTCATCGCCTGGAACTGGGTGGACACATCCCGGATCAGGTTCGGGACATGTTGTGGTCGTATGGAAAAGCGGTGCTGACGCATAACGTACAGGCGATGGGGGAGTTGATACGCGTGATTGAGGCTTTCGACGCGGAAGGGATTGACGCAATGCCGATCAAGGGACCCGTTCTGGCGAATCGGTACTATGGGAATCTCGCATTCCGCAGGTTCGTCGACCTGGACATCGTTGTGCGGGAAGAACGGGTCCACGATGCTCTCGACGTGCTCGACCGAATGGGATACGAATTGGGCTATGAGCGCACGCCGGACGAACTTGAAAGCGCCATTCGCGGTCAACTCGGGATTGAGATGGTGGAGCGTGAGCGTCGAATGGTCGTGGAGGTTCATTGGGCGCTCTTAAACCGAACCTACAACATCCCGCTCGATCCGCCATCCGTTTGGGGACGGGTGCGACACCTCGCACTCGGAGACAAAACCGTAGCTGCGCTTTCGACCGAAGACCTATTGCTCTACCTCTGCGCGCATGGCACGAAGCATCACTGGGCCGGGTTGAAATGGGCATGTGACGTCGCGGAGGTGCTGCGTTCGGCAGATATCGACTGGGACGCACTCAATCGGCTGGCTCAAGAGCATCATTGCACCCGGATTTTACATCTTGGTCTTGCGCTCGCCTACCGATGGCTCGACGCTCCAGTACCGGAGCGGGTAATCGAGGCGGTGCGTGATGACAGCGGCATCAATCGGCTCATTCGCCAGATTGAAGATGGATGGCTGTGGACGGATCAGCCGCTTGAGCCGGAGGCCAGTCCACGAAAAGTCGCGTTCACGCTTGGGACGCGTACGCGCGTCAGGGACAACGCACGCTTCTTCTGGCACAACGTCGGCCTAATGGTCGGTCCGAACAAGAAGGATCGCGCCGTTGTGGACCTGCCGGGGTGGCTGGCGTGGGCCTACGTCGTCATCCGTCCATTTCGTGTGATCACGGATTGGCTAGAGGCAGATTCTGGGGAAGAGACGACCATCCGGAATGAATACGTGGACAAGCCCATCGACCGCCGGCCGGCCGCCCCCAGCAGTGAAAATGAGCAGTCTCGGGGATCGTCCTCGACCATACTCGTCGAAGAGGCCGCCTCATGACACGACTTATTTCGACATCACGACTTCGTCGACTGGTCTCCCGTTTTCGGCGACGGTCCTGGGCAGAGAGAATGGCCCTCGCCGAGGCATTCGTGGTTGTGCCGGCGGCGTGGGCGGCGCTACGACTCGTGTCCTTTCGCCGGCTTCTCCGTACGACACGTCCGCCAGACGGTCACGTGCAGTGGACTGCGCAACACCAGCGAGTATGCTGGGCCGTTCAGGCCGTCGCGAAACGATGGTTTCCATCTCGGCCCTGTCTCGTTCAGGCGCTTGCTGCCCTGTGGTTGTTGCGACCGCGGGGTGTCCGGCCGGACCTTTTTCTTGGCGTTGTACGCGAAGATGGGTTGTTTCGGGCACATGCCTGGCTCGAAGTCGACGGTGACGTTGTCCTCGGTGGACGGCGGTCGCCGGACGTATTCCAGCCGTTTCCTCCTCTCGTTCACTCCCCTTACGTGTAACTCCACCTATGTCTTCGAACCCCATGACGACTCAGAGCCCGAACCTGAATACGTGTCTCAAGGCTGACAGCCAACACGTTTCGTCTGATCTAGCTGGCGAGCAGGTCATCCTCAACCTCGACAACGGCGTGTACTACAGCCTGAACGAGGTCGGTAGCCAAGTCTGGTCGCTACTGAAGCAGCCACGTACGCTCCATGAAGTTGTGGACGACATCGCAGGCGATTATCCGGTCCCGCGCGACCGGATCGAAGCGGACGTCGTCACGCTTGCTGGAGATCTGCTTGAGGCCGGACTTGTCTCTGTCATCGAGGATTAGGAGCTGGCGGTGCACATCGCTTCGCTCCGTTCTTTCCGCTCCGTGTTGCGGGGCGAAGGCAGTGAGCGGCTGTTGGCGTGGTGTGCCGTCCCGACGCGTGTGATGCGCGCCGGGGATCCGTGAGGGTGTTCGTACCCTTCGGATGTCCGTAAAAAGCCGGTCGGCCGCCATCGTGAAGATGTGCAGCCGACCGGCTTCAATGTGTGGTGAAAGCGAACGAAGCGAGGTGGGTGAGGTCAGGAAAGAAAGAGGTATGGCTTCCAGGTATCGTCCACACTCCCGACGAAGTCACGGATGAACATGACGTAGCTCGGGCGGAAAGGGTCTCGATCGAGTTCCATGCCGACCTCTTCCGGCGTACGGTCTCCCTTTGCGTTATTACAGGAGACGCAGGCCGTGACGAGGTTCTCCCACGTGTCGCGCCCACCGCGAGATTTCGGCAGGACGTGATCAATCGTGAGGTCGTCCCGAGAGCCGCAATATTGACAGGTACTACGGTCGCGCTTGATAATATTCTTGCGCGACAGCATCACACGCTTGTACGGCACACTCGCGTACTGCTTCAACCGGACGATGCTCGGCGAAGGATAGCGAAGGTTCGGCGACCGGATGTATTGATCCGGTACGGCCTCCACAAGGTGGACTTTCTGGAGGTGCATAAGGATGACGGCTCGCTGAACGCTACATACCGTCAGCGCACTGTAATCCTGATTGAGAACGAGTACGTGACCGGTCATACGGGGTGACCCCCTGCCGACCTCGTAGGACGACGATTCGAACGAGGGAGGAACGGCGTCGGGGCGCGTCGCGGTCGCGTAACGTTGCATAGGCTAGTTGTTCTGAAGGAGAATTCCTCTCCCCGAAATCGGGGGATTGTGAGATGTCAACGAGTACAAAGCGGCAGGAAACCGTCAAGGATCATTCCGGATGGGCCTGCCATCAGCTATCTCGCATATCTAAACTTTCACCTTTTGTTTCCAAAATCTCCGTGGCACAGGCCTCCTGCGCTCTTAATCACAGTTGTATAACAGTACAAAGAGGGTGCCACGTCAGAGATTATCTGCTGAGGACGCTCATCCATCCACCACAAGAAGCTCATCCAAAAGACGATGAGTCTAATGAGCGATGAGCAAGGATGGGGGTCCTTTGGTTTGTATCTTTTAGTCGGTTTGTCGTGTGCATCTGCGACGCCCCCACGGTTTGTTGATCGCCCCTGCTAGGAGCAATGGCTCTTCCGTCACATCTTGCCATCATGCCGTTGAACTGGCGTCTGCACTCGGTCGCCTGGGCTGGGATTTTATTTGTCAGCAGTCTCGTTGGCGGTGGCATGACCTCTGGATCTGCGATTGCACAGGCGGGCGATCGTACATGGGTCGACACAACGGAGGGTACGGATGTCGCTCCCTATGCAAAAATTTGTGCGTCACGCACAGGCACCGACGCGACCATCATTTTTCCCGACACGGCCCGCGTCGTTGTTGACGGTGCACCGATCGAGCCAGGGGACCAGATTGCTGTTTTTACAAGCGAAGACCGCTGTGCGGGATACGTCACTTGGTCTGGATCATCCGTTGCTCTCGCAGTCTGGGCTGATGATCCGATGACGGAGGAGGTCGAAGGGATGAGGGCGGGGGAGAAGATGCGTTTTCGCATTCGCACAAAGGCCTCCCGGGTCAAAGGTGGGGATGACAACCGGAGGTTTGCTATTGCGCTCTCGGATGCGAAACCGTACCTAACATCCACGGAGACCTTCGTGCCAAACGGCATTTATGTCGTGAGAGAACTGAAATTCGGCCGGTTGGAGCATGCAGAAGCGGGCGACTGATCCACCTGTACTCGGTGGCTTCACGCCAAATCATCGGGGAGCGGCAGATCCTTGGCGCCACGCTTCCGTTTACGGTTTCAAATACCCTCTCGCCAAACCGTTTGCGTCCCGTGACTCGCCTCGTTGCTCGCGGTGCCTGGATCGTTCCGCTCTTCTTCTTTGTTATCGCCCTTCATCAATCAAAGACGGCTGTCGACCTCCAAGCGACGCTTGAACGTGGCACGCCGGCTACGGCTGAAGTTCTGGAGGTGCATGAAGAGAATCGCGTCGATGTTACCTACGACTGGATCTCAATCCGCGTCCCGCTAGACGACGGGCGTGTGATTACGAAAGAGGAACTCGCACTTCCCCACTCTCTGATTCCGCTCGTCGCGGATAAGGAAACCATTGATGTCCGGGTCAACCCCGGCGCGAACCAGGAGGTGGTGATCACATCTATCGTTAACACGCAGTGGCGAATTGCCGCCATGAACGCAGGCATCGCATTCGTGGCAGCCCTGTTGTTCGGTGGAGGCGTATGGTACTGGAATCGCAGTCTAAAAGAGGAAGGGGATCCAGCGGAGCGAGGTGTCGAAGAACCGGATCCGGACCACCCCGCGCGACAGGTGGCTCGGTGATCATCTGCACGCGCTATCGACGCCGACGAGTACGGCTCAAGCATCGTATTGCGAACAGAATGCCCCGCCCCTCAAATGAGAGGGGGCGGGGCATCTAACGTTAAATGCACGTGCTTGAACGAGCGTCAGGGTTGACGGCGAACACTACGACGCATCATCGTCCAACCGGTATGTGATCGGTAGCGTCATCTTAACCGGTACCGCTTCGCCACGGTCACGCCCGGGTTCAAACGTCATCGAACGGACGGCCTTGATCGCCTGAGCATCTAATTCTGGCGACAGGCTGCGAACGACCTCCGCATCGCTTATCTCACCGGTTTTCGTCACGACGAATTGCACGAAGACGCGCCCCTCGATGCCCTTCTCGGCTGCTTCTTTCGGATACTTAATTTCTCCTTGTAGAGCGGCGATTCCGCCCAGCAGCTTCGGTGGAGTATCAACTTTGACGAAGACGTCAGAGTCTGAGGGGGAGCTAGAGGTCGGGGGAGCCTGCTGCTCGGTTTTGTCATTGGCGTCCGGCGCCGTCACCTCGCCGTCTGACGACTCGGTACTACAGGCGATGATGCTCGTGACGAGCACGATGAGCAGGCTGAACGACAGCGTGCGTAGAAGACGAGGCGATGGAGAGAAGAGGGAGTGATGAGTCATCATTCGAAGTCGTTGCTCTAGGGAAGAAGTAGATTCGGATAGAGCAACAGCAGGAACGCTTGGAGACTTTGTGGCGACATCCGTGAGTAGACGGGCGTAGGCACCGCGACGGCACCGAAGCACGTCCAGGACACGCGCGTCACAGGCCGCCTCACGATCGACTTCAATCTGGCGGACGAGGAACCGAACCATCGGCAGTCCCGCGGCAATCGCCGCGATGACCTGCTCGAACAGAGCGGCATAGTCGTCGTAGCGGTCGAGGTGAACGAGCTCGTGGGTCAACGCCATGTCCAGTCGGCGGTCCGTGACTTCACCGTCCAGCATCCACGAGGGGAGGACGATGCGTGGCGGGCGACCGGGAAGAAGCATCGGTACGTCGCCGTCCGAGGCGTACACGGGGATGGCATACCGGGAAATGCGAGCCTGTCGTGCTAGAGTGGATAGTCTCTGCATCAGTCGGCCGCTTCGCGGAGCCCGCATCGAGTGCCAAGAGAACCGGTATAACCGGCCCATCTCGATGCCCAGTCGAGTCAACTGCATGAGAGCAGCCCCTATGGCGACGACCGTGACCACGCCAAGAACAGCGTACGCGGACAACTCGACCGACACCTCGGGGGAAACGGTCAGGGTAGGCAGTGTGATGTGGGCCGGATTAAGCGCCGAGACGGTAGGCAGGGGTGCAGTCGTGAACGGCGACTCGATTAGCCATGTGCCGACGACTCCCGCCGGCAGGGCCGCGAGAACTGTCTGACGGATCCTGTAGCGCACGAGTGCAGGCAGCGTCGGCAGCAATCGCAAGACGCCTTCCGTGAGTATGGCAGCCACGGTCCAGAGCAGAACCGGCAACCAGAATACCGGCCAGATGGATTGGCCGAATTCCCCAAGCCGACTCACAATCATCGGTAGATTAGGCATGGTCATCGGAGGAGTCGTTGGCGTCGTCAGAAGCATCGCGCTCGGCGTCAAGGTCATCAAGCTGGTCCAGAAGGGAGCGAATGGCGTCCTGTTCATCGCTCTCCAGCGACTCTCGCTGAATAAGCGTCTGTACCAGAGCTGACGGTGAACCGTGGAATACCTTCTCCATTAGCCTTCGAAGCAGCGTATGCTGCACCTCGCGCTGCGGGACGGCGGCAGCATAAACATACGACCGGCCCTCCTTTCGGTAGTCCAGGTAGCCTTTCTCGGCCAGTTTCTTGAGGACGGTCATGACCGTGGTGTATGCGACGTCGCGCTCGTCCAGGATTCTCTCCCGAACATCGGCGACGGTCGCCTCACCCAGGTCCCACACGTGGTGGAGGACTTCCATCTCCGTTTCACCAAGAGAGGTAAGCGATTTTTTGCGCATGTCTCAGAGCTTTGATCTGCTGTTGCTATTTAGATAGTACTACGTAGGTAGTATAAAGTCAAATGCCGCTATGGAGGCCATGAATCCAGCCTTCTGGTCTATTCCACGTGCTCAGAGGGAGATGGATACTCATAGAGGTCGGCAAGCGTATCGGGATGCGTGCCCGTGATATACTGGAGCCAGAGCCGCAGATTCAGCATCTGCTGTCGGACGATGCCTGTGCTTCGGAAGCGCCGCGCGGATGTCGTGACGACCTCATCGAGGAAGTGGAATGAGCCGGCCTCGTGAAGTCGCCTGGCGAGTTCGAGGTCCTCGAAAATGAGCCAGTCCGGGAAGCCGGCGACCTGTTCGAATGCGTCACGCGTGCAGAAGAGGCCGCGGTCCCCGAAGCAGATCCGAATCCACGGGATGCGCGTGCAGGCGGCATAGAATCGCAACATCGGTGACGGCATGTCGAACTGGAGCTGAAAAGTCCCGCTCGTGGCACCACGTTCGAGGGCCGAAACGGCCGCTGTGATCGCCGACGGCGGGCACAGGGTGTCGGCGTGGAGGAAGAGGTAGGCTGAGCCGGTCGCCACCTCCGCTCCGGCGTTCATCTGCCGAGCACGACCGCGGGAGCCATGGTGGACCGTCGCATGTCGGGCTGCAATCTCCGTGGTTGCATCCGACGAGCCCCCGTCAACGACGATCACTTCGTGCACGAGGTCCGAGCGACGGAGCGTGCGAAGCGTGGAGTCGATGACGGCGGCTTCGTTCAGCGTGGGGATGATGACAGAAAGAGTCACCAGATCATTTGCTTCATGCAAAAGACCGAGCCGCCCGATTTGAGAAATTCGCTGGTGTCCAGCTCTACGGGACGGAAGCCTGCTTCGCGAAGTCGCTTCATGGTCACCGTACAGCCTTCCTGAATGAATACATGATCGCCGTCCGGGCAGTGGGCGTTACACGCAAACTGATGACGAGCTTCGCCTTCGGGGGCGTCCACGACGGTGTCGAAGAACTGCTCGATCATAGCGATCCCGTCCGTGTCGAACGCACCGGGATAGATCAGGACACTGTTTTCATCGAGCACCGAGAAGCAGGTGTCGAGATGGTAGAACTCGGGATCCGAGAGTGCGAGAGCGAGCACGCGAACGCCGAGCAGGTCGGATAGCGCTTCGTACGTATCGCGATCCGTTCGAAAGCCGTAGCCTCCCCAGAGGAGAAAGCGACCGGGGTGCCAGATGGCGTCGCCCATGCCTTCGAAGTCGGTGTCGAGCCCGTCGGGCAGATTCAGCACCTCATAATCGACGGAGCGGAAGAATTGCTCGTAGTGCGGCACCTCGTTCTGACGCTCCGGCGCGTGCATGTTGCTGAGCACCACACCGGAGGTGTCCGACATCGGATTGTGAAACGGCAGTGTCTGGTTCGCACAGAAGACCATATCGGGCAACCCGGACTGCCCGTCAACGATGAGCGGCTCGATGTCAAGGGCGCTGTAGGCGGCGCGGAGCGCTTTCCATTGCTGCAGGGCGGCCGCACGATTCACCCCGCCGATGTTGCCACTCATGTGCGGATTGATGACGTACTGAACGTCGAAGTGGTCGGGAGACGTTAGCACGACCCGCTGCGGACGGGAGAGGGGAGGGCAATCGTCGAGCGTAAAGTCGATCGCATCGGGCGACGTGTAAACCATGCAGTGTCGGGTAGATAGCCGAAAGGACGTATGGAAAAGTGACGCACGGCGTAAGATGCGTTAGACGCAGCGAGATCACACCTGTGCGACCGTGAACATAGCGATTCTTGTGTGCAAAATAAATTGACGCACGGAATTAGAGTTGCACCCGAATCGACGGAACTAAGCATTATTCCCTATTGCGTGTTACCTTGAAGCGCCTGAGCGCGTCTAACAAACTGAACAACGCTCCGATTCTGGGTTCTTCCCGGTTTCGATAGACGCGTTCCGGCGGTTCGCAGCCGGCGTATCCCGATGGGCAGGCATCGGCCCGAAGCAGGAGACACCGGCTGCCGCTGTCGGCCCCTTTTCCAAAGCCCCCTTTACCCATGAAACGATCCATCTCTCCATTATCCGCCCTGAAGCGCTGGGCGTCCGTAGGCTTCATCATTCTCGCAGTCTCGCTGGCGTTTGGTCCGCGCGATGCGCACGCACAGCGGTGGCTCCAGACCACGCAGGTTGTGGCTCCGGTTCAGGCTGAAACAGCCACCCGGGCTCTGCTTGACACGCTAGTCAACGTGATCGACCGTTCCGACTCGCTGGTCGTGAAACGCTCGCCTGATGCACGAGAGAGGATGCCGGTTGAAGACCTCCGGAATATGCTGATCGACACGGAAGGAATCGGCCTTGCGAGCGCGAACAAGGTGTTTATCGACTATCGCTTTGAGGTCAACCGTGACGGTTTCGAGGAGTCTGTGACGGAGCTCTTCTTCATTTACCGTCCGCCGGGCGCGGGCGAGGAAGATATCCCGATCATGTACCTAAGCGCGAAGGATGAGTGGGTGAAGTCTGTTTTGCAGGAGAAGGGAACCGCGATGGTGACCAACGAGGCCGCGATCAAGCCGTTTGGTGACCAGATCGCCTTCGCAAAGCTGACCCGCGGTCAAGACGTTCAGGTTGTGGAAGTCGGCAACCGAACGGTCCGCGAGGGCTTCCGCACGAAGGAGCAGAACCTCATCGAACGAATCATGCGATTATCTTACTCCTCTCGATAAACACGTAGAGGGTGTAGGTAGAAGGATGGAAAGCGGCTCATTCCGACAGGAGTGGGCCGCTTTATTTGCTGAACGCTGATGGCGTACAATGCAAGAGACGCCCATCCCTGGAGTGGGGAGGGCGTCTCGCTAATACACAAGAACGTATCGGTGGTTAGAGCGAGGACATCTTCGATCTCCGATTGAAGCGCTGCTCAATGACCGATGCCGGAACGTTGCCGGTCATGGTCACCTCTGCGTCCCGGCTTTCGATCTCGACGCTTTGCAGCACATCCTGCAGGTCCGGCTCATCGTTCACGCGTCGCTTGGACAGTCCGAGGAGCCCGCGCATAACATCAGCGATGTTGCTGGCGGTTTCCGCATCGCCGGCCTGCACGAGAACGCGTGCATCAAGGTTGCCATTTTCAGCAAACGTGAGTGACATCGTGCCCGCTTCTGCAACGGATGCGATCCGGTCCATTTTGTCGGATCCGCTCTGTTTCATATCGTCCGGGACGGACATGAGCGCAGCCCACATGCTCTGCCCACGGGCAGCCTCCCGAAGAAGCGCCAGTTTCTCTTCGGACGCCGCGAGGCTCTCCTCGCTGTCATCGTCCAGTCGGGCCAGACCGGCTTGTACCTGTTCGTAGCTTCCGGCCATGATCAGCGACTCGTTTACCACGACCGCTGCGTAGGACCCGCGGTCATTGTCGGTTACGTATGCCGTGCGGCCGCCAATCTCGGTCGACCGTACCTTCGTGGTATCGTTTTGCAGCTCCGATTGCACGTGATCGTTGATTGCCTCCGGATCGAACGAACCGTACACCAGCAGGATCGGGTTTTTGCGATCGTCGGTGAGTACGCCTCCCACGTAAATTCGTTGTACGTCCTCGCTCAGGTCGACATTCATCGCATCAAGATGGGCGCGAGCCTTTGGCGAGTCCCGCATGTCTGCCAGCATGTCGTTGAAACGAGCTGCTGCCGTCGGAGAATACGACCGAACATGTTCGACGTCCATCATAGCGACCATGTCGCTCGTGGCAGGCAGGAGCGTGGCGGCCTGTTCTGTCTCGCTGCTCAATGGCGGAGCTTCGTCGCTGCTGCAGCCTCCAGCAACGAGCAGAGTGGCAAAAAGCGAGAGTACGAAGAACAGCTTGGCACTCAGATTAGATAAAGAGCGGCCGATCATAGGGAGAGAAAAGGTCGTGTCGAAGGATAAGAGCGGGCGGCTCATGGTTCGAGCCGTTCTTCACTGGCATCACGTAACCGGACGTCAGAGTGTTACGCGATCGATGAGCAACTCTAGAAATCCCGTCGATTAAATTGAATACCGCCGATCAGGTAGCACGCGGCCCCAAACAGCAGCGAAGATATGAACGGATACCAGTTCGCCACAGGATCTCCTTGCGAGAGCTTCGAGACGATGGTCGTGACCTCCGCGAAATTGGGAAGCGTATGGTAGAGGACAAGAAAGACGGCTTTGCTGACCGCTCCCAGTTGCTCCGTAATTTGCTGCACGCCTGCAAGAGCGAGTGACGTAATGATGAGGCCGTAGGTGACGATCAGGGACAGTGCCGTACTCCGCGTGAACGCGCCGATTGCCACGATCACGCCGTACATGACGCCAAACATCGAGAGAACGATGAGGATGGAAAAGAGGAAGCGTGGATTCCAGACCTCCGACTTAATCGACATGATGAGCCAGATGCCGCCGAGAAGGTAAATGCACAGGCCGAACATGGCGAGCCATACGCCGCCGACGTGTCCCGTTAGCAGTCGGGTTCGACTAATCGGTTTTGAGAGGAGAAGATCGATGTGACCTTTCGTCAGAAGGGTCGTGAAAATGGGGCCGGAGGCGAAGAGGGCGAGGAGAATGCCGAGCCAGTAGGCGGTGCCGGCCACGATGCTCTGGACCGCGAAGACGATGTTTTGAAGGTCGACGCCCCCGGACGTCTCAGCCCCGAATAGACGAGCACTCGCGAGCGTGCCGTCCACGACATCTAGGTTGAGGGCAAAGGTGACAACGAGGAGGACGAGGGAGCTGATCAGAAAGAGTCCCCAGATCACCTTCTTGGCGCGCAGTTCGCGAATGGTGAGCTGGAGCATGCCGAGAAAAGGAAGCACGGGCAGCAGGAACTAGTGTAACGGATCGAAAGGGGACAGCGGGAGCCTTGGACTAGACGGCCCAGGTTAGCCTGTGACCGTTTGTTGTGGCTTGACCACGTCGACGAAGTAGTCCTCGAGTGTCTGGCGAACCGGAGAAATGGAATCGATCTCCACGCCGGCATTGCGCAGGCGGTCGATCACATGGTTGAGGCCCGCGCGGTCCTCCGGGTGAACGCTGTAGCGCTGGAGCGAGGCTTCGTCCGCGCCCGAGCCGTTCTGCGACGCTACGGACGACACGTGCACGATATTTCCGAGTGCGGCGCGTGTCCCGTTTGGAATGGCTGTGCACACGAGCGTGTAGGTGCGATCGACAGCTGTGAGCTCGTCGATATTTCCCGTGCGGACGAGTTGACCGTCGTTCAGGATGGCGACCTCGGTGCAGACCTTTTCGACCTCCGACAGCAAGTGCGAGTTGATAAGGACGGTTTTGCCTTCCTCCTTGAGTTCGAGAAGGATGTCCCGGATCTCCCGACGCCCAACCGGGTCGACACCGTCCGTGGGTTCGTCGAGAATGAGCAGATCTGGCTCATTCAGGAGCGCCTGCGCGAGCCCGGCCCGCTGGAGCATTCCTTTGGAGAAACCGCTCAGCTTCTGTTCGCTCGCGTGGTCGAGACCGACGCGCTCCAGCAACTCCGGAATACGCTGGGCCCGAATTTCGTCGGGTACGCCGGCCATTTGGCCGTAAATATTGAGCATCTGCGGAGCCGTGAGGAAGTCCGGGAAGTCATGCTTTTCCGGGAGGTAGCCGACGCGCTCTCGGGCGACGGGATCGCCGGGTTCGTGACCAAAGAGGCGTGCTTCGCCTCCGGTCGCGTATGCCACGCCGAGGAGAATCTTTACCATGGTCGTCTTGCCAGCTCCGTTCGGTCCCAGCAGTCCGAAAATGGATCCCGGTGGAATGGTCATCGACACACCGTCGAGTGCACGGACGGCGCGTGATCGAAAGACCCCACTTCTGTACGTTTTCTCCAGCGAAGAAACAGAGACGGCAGGTTGCATACGTCAGGGATATCACGGTAAGAGGACGGAAAATAGCGCGCGGCAGGATGAACCAAGGGGTACCCGTCGGAGTTCGGCCTGCCGGCCGATGGTACCACGGCTCGGAGCCTGGCATCGTTACATCGAACGCTTGGCCTACAGCAACTTCAGCCGACGAGTCTCGGGGCAACGAAAAACGCGCATCCGGACGAATCCAGATGCGCGTGGATGGTGTGACCACGCCTTTGCAGGCATCACCGGCCGGGAAGGACCGAGCGAATACTTATTCGGCGTCGGTCAGTGCCTCGATTCCGGGAAGGGGAGCACCTTCGAGGAAGGCGAGCATTGCTCCCCCGCCGGTTGAGACGTGACTGATTCGGTCGGTGTATCCGGATTTCGCGAGGGCAGAGACAGAGTCGCCGCCGCCCACGACGGAAAACGCGCCGTTGTCGGTTGCTTCCGCGACGGCTTCGGCGATTTCCATCGTGCCCTCCGCAAACTTCTCCATCTCGAACACGCCCATGGGACCGTTCCAGACGATTGTATCGGCGTTCAGGATGGTCTCGCGATAGGTCTCAACGGTTTTCGGGCCAATGTCTAGGCCCATGTATCCGCCGTCAATGCCCCCCTCGACCACTTTCGATTCGGCATTGGCGTCGAACTCCGCTGCGACGACGTGGTCGCTCGGTAGGACGATGGCGCCATCCGCCTGCTCGTAGAGTTCCTCTGCGGTGTCGAGGCGGTCATCCTCCACGCGAGAGTCGCCGACCGCGTGTCCCAGCGCTTTGAGGAACGTATAGCTCATTGCTCCACCGATGAGGATGTTCTGGTACGAATCCATCAGGCGGCGCACCGTGCCGATCTTGTCCGAGACTTTCGCACCGCCGAGAATCGCGACGGTTGGAGGATCCGGCTCGTCTCTGACTTTCGTTAGAGCCTCGATTTCTTCCTCCATAAGGCGTCCCATGGCACACACGTCGACGTGCTCCGCGACTCCTGCTGTCGAGGCATGAGCGCGGTGTGCGGCGCCGAACGCATCGTTTACGTACACGTCGGCGAGTTCAGCGAGCGCAGCTGCAAAATCCGGGTCGTTTGCTTTTTCGCCCGACTCAAATCTGGTGTTTTCGAGCAGGATCACGCTGCCGTCGCCCATGCCGTCCACAACCTCACGGACGGTGTCGCCGACGGTGTTGCTCGAAAAGCGGACGCGCTCCTCAAGTATGCTTCCCAGGTGATCGGCAACGCACGCCAGGCTTAGGTCTGGGTTGGGTTGTCCACCTGGGCGACCGAGGTGACTGATTAATATGGCTCGCCCACCGTGGTCGAGGATGTGGCGGATGGTCGGGAGAGCCGCGCGAATGCGTGTGTCGTCGGAGACGGTTGGCCGCCCGTTCCCGGAGGAGAGCGGCACGTTAAAGTCCACGCGTACGAGCACGCGCTTACCGCGCACGTCGATATCGTCAAGCGTCAGCTTTTTCATGCGTACAGAGAGTTCGGCCTGGCGGAGAGAAGCAGACGTGCCGGAGGCGCTTACGCACACGGCGAAGCGGCGCCCCCGCGCTTATCTGCACAGAAAAGGATGCCGCGCCGGGGAAAACAGTGCGTCCCCGGACGGCCGGAGGCTTACGCCGTAGCCGCAGCCTTCATGAGGCGTTCCACGACGTCCACAGTGCGATTCGAGTAGCCCCACTCGTTATCGTACCAACCGACAATCTTAACCATCGAGCCGGCTGCCATCGTCGACGGTGCGTCGTAGATGCAGGAGTGCGGGTTATGAATGATATCCCGCGAGACGAGCGGCTCTTCGCTGTACTGAAGGACACCGTTCATCGCGCCATCCGCAGCTTCTTTGTACGCGGCATTGACATCATCGATCGTGACGTCCTGGTCCAGATTCGCCGTCAGGTCAACGATCGATCCGTCCGGTACAGGCACGCGCATCGCCATACCGTCCAGTTTGCCGTCGAGGTGTGGAAGTACGAGACCGACGGCTTTCGCGGCTCCGGTTGTGGTCGGAATGATCGACTCCGCGGCCGTACGTGCGCGACGGAGATCTTTGTGCGGACCGTCGACAATGTTCTGCGACGATGTGTAGGCATGCACCGTCGTCATGAGGCCACTTTTGAGCCCGAAGCTGTCATCGAGCACCTTGACCATCGGGGCGAGGCAGTTGGTCGTGCAACTCGCATTCGAGATGATTTCCTCGTCGCCGGTCAGGTCGCCGTCGTTTACGCCCAGCACGATCGTGGCGTCCACGTCGCTTTTTGCAGGAGCGCTAATAACGACCTTGTCGGCGCCGGCCTCCAGGTGCTTTGCTGCCCCCTCGCGGGTACGGAAGAAACCGGTGGCTTCGATGACAACGTCGGCGCCGAGTTCGTCCCACGGCAGATTCGACGGATCCTTTTCCTGCAGAACCGGGAAGCGATCGCCATTTACGACGAGCGTGTCACCATCCAGCTCGACCGTGCCCGGGAATTGCCCATGAACGGAGTCATACTTAAAGAGGGTGGCCAGCGTATTCGCATCGGTCAGGTCGTTCACGCCGACGATGTCGAAGTCGTGGTCCTCCCGCTCAAGGATAGAGCGGAAGACGAGACGGCCGATGCGGCCGAATCCGTTGATGCCGAGTTTGATAGACATAGAGCGAGTTCGATTCGAGTTTAATGTCAACGAGGTCAATCACAACGAGCCTTGATGATTGCGGACGCAACCGTTAGGCGGTCGGGTCTCGTGCGGTCCCGGGTCGTTGTGTGCTACTCTATTCTGCTACACTCTGTCCTGCATACCGCTTTCGTATGGTTGGTTGTCCTCTCTAGACGATCATTCCTGTCTGCTGGAACGACGTGCTTCGGGCAAGTTGCACCCGTTGTGAGTCTAAGGTGCGGCTGAGGACGACCGGCTCGCGGCACCCGCATGTATGAGCAAGCACGGGGCGTGTGCCGCAACCAGCCGGTTGTTATTGCAACTCCTTCCGAAAATCGTCTGTAAATAACGGGGTGGCGAGGACACGAACAAGCACCGGAAGCGCTTTTGTAATCACGCTCGTGGCTTCTTCGGGTCTTTCTCATCCAGAGACGCATTGTTTGGCGCGGGAGATGCGTCAAAATCGTCGGAAAGATGCAAAGCCGGGCCTGTCTCCGTAAAAATCACATGCAAAAGCCACGGCTCGCATCGTCGAGCGTAAAGGTTCGGAAACGATCCCGCATCGCTGCGTACAACAGCCGCTCTGGTTCAGGTAGAACCCTGTCCACCCTGCACGGACGCACGAAGATCAATTTCGACATTGCGCCCGGGCGGATCCCTCCGTAATCCCTCGACCGTACGTATTCCTCATGTCTTCCGTTCAGACGCCGCAAAAGCCGTCCTCCACCTCTGATTCGAGCGGAAATGCGCTGCTCGATCTAACGGCTCGATCGGTCATGTACTACCAGGAGAATAAAACCACCGTCTATGGTGCTATTGCCGTCGTCGTCCTGCTGGCGCTCGGTGTCGGCGGCTACTTCATTTACATGGAGCAGCAAGCAGATGTGGCCGCCGAGAAGCTGGGCCGCATCATGCCGGTGTACGAGCAGGGCGACTACCAACGGGCCCTGGATGGCGTCGAGGAACTCAGTCCCGCTGACCCACGCGCATCGCAGCCCGGTCAGGCGGAGCCCCGCATTGGACTGGTTGAAATAGCCGATCAGTACAGTGGCACGCCGGCCGGCAATCTTGCTGCATTCTACGCTGGAAACGCGTACTTCAACATCGGCGATTACGACCAGGCGCTCGAGATGTACGAGTCGTTCGATAAAGAGTCGAACTTCATCGGAGCGAGTACCTACGCGGCCGAGGCGACCATTTACGAATCCCGCGGAGAATTTGAACGCGCTGCCGATCTGTATCTTGAGGCGGCGGACGCGTTTGAAAGCGAGACGCGAACGCCGGAGTATCTCCTGGACGCTGCCCGCGCCTTCGAGAGTGCGGGGAACCTCTCTCGTGCCGAAGAACTGTATTCCCAGGTGACCGACGAGTATGCTGATTCGGCGGCGGCATCCGAAGCCCGCGTCTTCCTCGCGCGGCTGAAAGCGAAACAGGCAACGAATTCCTGATTCGCCGTCGACGGTTATTTTCTGCCTGCACGGACAATCACTGAACGCCGCCACTCGCTTGCCGGATCTTGTCGGCGGGCAGGCGGCGTTCAGTATGTTTTGCGCATCGCAACCCTATCGCTTTTTTCCTCACTAATCCACGCATCCGCTCATGCCGACGATCCTGATCGTGGATGACGAGCCGAGCATTCGGCGCACGGTCCGTGAGATTTTGGAGTACGAGGACTACGATGTCGAAGAAGCCGAAGACGGGCACGAGGCGCTCGAGAAAATCCGGTCGTCATCGCTCGATATGGTGCTGCTCGACATCAAAATGCCAGAAATGGACGGGATGGAGGTGTTGAAAACGTGTGCGGACGAATCGATCGAGGTCCCCATTGTGATGATTAGTGGGCATGGCAACATCGAGACGGCGGTCGAGGCGACCAAGCTCGGGGCGTTCGACTTCATCGAGAAGCCGCCGGACCTGAACCGCATGCTGGTCACGGTTCGTAACGCGCTGGATCACGGCCAGCTGGAGACGCAAAACCGCCGGATGCGTCAGGCGATCACCGAGCACAGCACGGGGGATCTGACGCCGATCATTGGGTCGAGTCCCGCGATTACGGAGATCAAGGAAACGATCGAACGTGTCGCTCCGACGGAGGCCCGCGTTCTCATCACCGGGGAGAACGGGACAGGTAAGGAACTGGTCGCTAAGTGGATTCACCACGAAAGCCCGCGTGCCAGTGGCCCGATGGTCGAGGTGAACTGCGCGGCCATTCCGAGCGAGCTCATCGAGAGTGAATTGTTCGGCCATGAGAAAGGAGCGTTCACCGGTGCGACGCAGCAGCGGATTGGAAAATTCGAGCAGGCAAACGAAGGAACGCTCTTCCTCGATGAAATCGGGGACATGAGTCTGTCGGCTCAGGCGAAAGTGCTCCGAGTGCTTCAGGAAAGCCGAATTCAGCGTGTCGGGGGAGATCGCTCTATCGAAGTCGATGTCCGTGTGGTTGCAGCGACGAACAAGGACTTGCTGGATGAAATTGAGGAGGGCAACTTCCGGGAGGATCTGTATCACCGGATCGGCGTCATCCTGATCAATGTGCCGCCGCTGCGGAAGCGCCGAGAAGACATTCCGCCGATCACACAGCACATCGCGCAGCGGGTGGCCAGCCGGAATGCACTACCGAACCGGGAGTTTTCTGACGAGGCGCTCGATCACCTGAAAAAATACGACTGGCGGGGAAACGTCCGCGAGTTACACAACGTGATCGAACGCGTCCTCATTCTGGCGGATGGCGACCGTATCGAGAAGGCGGATGTCCAGCGGTTCGTGACGCCAGGGGCGGAGGCGACGAGCGCGTCATCCGACCTGTTGTATCAGTACGAGGACTGGAATGAGGCACGGGACGCATTCGAAAAGCGTTTTCTTGAACACAAGCTGCACGAGTTCGAGTGGAACGTGACGCAGACGGCCGAGGCGATCAATATTCAGCGTTCGCATCTGTACAATAAGTTGAACAAGTTCAATATCGAACGCGAAGGCTAACCTTGCTGTCGCAATCCGCCCAGCCGTAACGATTCTTGTTGCGACCGACCTGACGCGTCGTTCTCCTACTTCTTACCGTTTCAGATCGAGCTTACCTCCGATGTCCGACCCCCTGCTGCGTGCGTCCAGTGTGACGAAAGAATATGATACCGGTGGGGAGACGCCGTTGGAGGTCCTGCGCGGTGTGGATCTGGACGTCGTGCCTGGCGAAATCGTTGCCGTTATGGGCGAGAGCGGGAGCGGGAAGTCTACGCTTCTCCACATTCTTGGTGCGCTGGAACGCCCGACGGCTGGAACGGTGGCGTTCGAAGGCCGAGATCTGTCCACCGAATCCGACGACGACCTTGCAGCGTTTCGAAATCGATCGATCGGCTTCGTCTTTCAATTTCATCACCTGCTGCCAGAGTTCACGGCGCTGGAGAACGTGGCGATGCCCGCACTCATCCAGCATCGGGGACTCGATGCCGCCGAGCCGCGAGCGCGGAAACTCCTGGATATGCTTGGATTGTCCGGTCGTGTCACGCATCGGCCGAACGCACTATCAGGCGGAGAGAAGCAGCGGGTCGCTGTGGCACGTGCTCTCATGAATGAGCCGGCCCTGGTGCTTATGGATGAGCCGACCGGAAACCTCGACGCGCAGACAGCCGAGCCTCTGCACCGTGAGATCCAGCGGCTGAGCGACACCATGGATCAGACGTTTGTCATCGTCACACATAACCCCAATCTCGCGGCGATCGCCGACCGCGTGCTGAAGCTTGAACATGGTGTTTTGCACGAAGTCGACATGGATGAGGGCGCATCCCTCATGCCCGGCACCACAGGCGAAGACCACACCGCCGAACAGGCGGAGCACTGAGCCACATCTGGGAACATTCGCGTTCCTTCTGCGAACGGATTTACGCGAGCATACGACCCGTTTGCTTCTCGATAGCCCTCTCCGGCAGGCGCGACTCAAGCCGTCTGTCTGACACCTCCCTCGCTGCACCCGATTTCATGACAGACGTAGCTGTACTCGATCCCGCGATCGGTTTTGTCGACGAAGACATTGATCCTACGATCGATCTTTTCGACGAGATCGAGCGGCTGAAGGTTGAAAAGAATGCGATCCTCCTCGCGCACTACTATCAGGAGGCCGCCATTCAGGATATCGCGGATTACATTGGCGACTCCCTTGGCCTGGCCCGTGAGGCCTCCGAGACCGATGCCGAGATTATCGTTTTCGCCGGTGTTCACTTCATGGCGGAGTCCGCCAAAATTCTGAATCCGGAGAAGAAGGTCATCCTGCCGGATCTCAATGCTGGATGTTCGCTGGCTGACACGTGTCCTCCAGATGCTTTCGAAGCGTTCTGCGATCAGTATCCGGATCACACGGTCATCACCTACGTCAACAGTTCCGCCGCGGTGAAGGCCCTTTCCGACATCATCTGCACGTCGTCCAGTGCGGCGCACATCATTAACCAGCTCCCCGAGGACGAGAATATCATTTTCGCCCCGGACCGAAATCTCGGCGAGTACCTGATCAAGGAAACGGGCCGAGACATGGTGCTGTGGGACGGCGTCTGCATCGTGCATGAGACATTTAGCGAGAAGAAACTGCTGCGTCTCCAGGCTCAGCACCCAGATGCAGAAACGCTCGCTCATCCGGAGTGCCGGGACGCCGTGCTGCGGCATGCAGATTTCGTCGGGTCAACGAGTCAGATTCGACGGTACGCGAAAACGAACGGTCCCGCCAAGTTTATCGTGGCGACGGAGGAGGGCATTCTCCATCAGATGGAAAAAGACCAGCCTGGTAATACGCTGATTCCAGCGCCACCGGAGAGTGGATGCAACTGCAGTCAGTGCCCTCATATGCGGCTCAACACGATCGAGAAGCTGTACCTGTGTCTCAAGCACGAAGCGCCTGAGATCACGATGGACGAGTCGCTTCGTACGGAAGCACTCAAACCGATCGAGCGGATGTTGTCGATGAGCGAGGGTGTAAAGTAGCCGTTTGCGATGCGAACCCATCGCGTTACGCCGCCGTTAGGAAGATTGCAAATCCGGCTTGCCCGGCCGGTCCCGACCTCCTACCCGTCTGAAGCAAACTGGACGTGACTCCTATGAACGTCGAACTCCTCGAAAGTGTACGGCAGGCGATTGTATTCTATCCGCGCCGTTTCTCGGCCGCGCAATGGGCTTTCGCCCGAAATGCGGATGCGGTGATTGAGAATGATGTTTCTCCGGAAGGATTCAAATGTTGTATTGCCGGGCACGTCCTGCTCGAATCTGACCGCATGACCGAACGAGAACTCTTGCGCGTCGGTGGGTTTCACACGGGCGGTGAACTGTGGGACGAGGCGGCACGCGCACTCAGCCTCACGGAGTCCCAGTGCCGCGAACTCTTTTTCCCGAGTCAGTGGGACAAGCCGTACAAGCAGAACTATTACCTCTGCTCAAGTGACGATGAAGCAGAGGTGGTGGCATCGTACCTGGAGTACTTCGTCCACAAGTACGGAACGGATGTCGAGCGCGAAGCTGCGACCCGTCTGGCCGCCGCGGCGGAACGTCCGATGCCAGTCCACGAGCCCAACCCGGTTGCTCCGCACGCCCGCGCAACGGTGTAAGGCCGTCAAGGGAGATGTTCTAAATGTCGCCGTCGTCCTGATGCCAGCGGTGCCCGCGTCGTCGAGCCCGCTGGCATTCGTGTGTTTGGGCGAGAGGAAGAGGCACGATGGTTGACGCTGATGTGTTGCTGTACCGCCTTGATGTATTGGAGCACTCGTTGGATGACAATATCCAGCGACGCCTCCGCACTTCCTGCCAGTCTCTGTGAGATTGTCGTCGTTTCGATTTACTGACCCGCCCTTTTCTTCGCCTCATGCAGACGATTGATTGGATCATCGTCGTGGCCTATATGGTCGGCGCGCTTGGCCTTGGCGCCTATCTTTCGCGTCGGGCCTCCGGTTCGATCGAGGACTTCTTCGTGTCTGGACGGTCGCTACCGTGGTGGTTGGCCGGCACGTCGATGGCTGCGACCACGTTTTCGATCGACACGCCCTTGTACGTTGCAGGGGTCGTCGGGACGCGCGGAATCGCCGGCAACTGGGAGTGGTGGGCCTTCGGGACCGGCCACGTTGTCTTGATTTACGTCTTCGCACGGTTGTGGCGGAGGAGTGAGATCGTCACGGACGCAGAGCTTACGGAAATTCGCTACGGTGGGAGGTCGGCAGCGATACTGCGAGGCGTCAAAGCCTTTCTCTTCGCGATTCCGATCAACTGCATCGGTATCGGCCTGGGTATGCTGGCAGCCGTGAAGGTTGTCGGCGGGCTCGAGATCTGGCAAAATCTTGGTTTTGTCGAGGGGCAACTCATTCTCGGTGCGGATCCGAAGCTCCTGAGCATCGTGGGTGTGTCGATGCTCGTACTGCTTTACGCGGGGTTGTCCGGTCTCTGGGGCGTCGTGGCGACTGATTTCTTCCAGTTCTTTCTCGCCCTCTTCGGGGCCGTGCTCGTAGCCGTATTCGCGATCGCGAGTCCAGAAGTTGGCGGCCTGAGCGGCCTGGTGTCGAAGGCGCAGTCCTTCACCGACTTCGATGTGCTTGCGTTCACACCGCTGACCTTTGATCCAGGAGCGACAGGGTGGTGGGGCATCGGGTGGAGCGCGGTTGCCGGAATTAGTGCGACATCCTTCATGGCTCACGTCTTCCTTCAGTGGTGGACGTTCCGACGAAGCGACGGAGGAGGAGAGTTCATTCAGCGCCTGGCCGCATCTCGTGACGAGGCGAGCGCCGAGAAAGCCGCATGGTTTTTCAACATCATGCACTACGTGATTCGGACGTGGCCATGGGTCCTCGTAGCTCTAGCAGCCGTGGTGCTCTACCCGGACATGACTGATCCCGAGCTGGCCTATCCGCGGCTCATGCTTGACTTTTTACCTGCTGGATTGCTCGGCATTGTCGTCGCCTCGCTCGTGGCCGCATTCATGAGTACCGTATCGACGCAGATCAATTGGGGCGCATCGTATCTCACGAACGACATTTACTGCCGCTTTCTCCGTCCGAATGCATCTCAGGCAGAGCTCGTAGCGTTTGGGCGACTCGCATCTGTTGTGATCACCGTGCTCGGGGCAGCTGCGGCCTTCTATGCCGATAGCGTGCAATGGATTTTTCAACTCGTGATCGCGGTTGGGACCGGTCCGGGCGTTGTCCTTATTCTCCGCTGGTTCTGGTGGCGTGTAAATGCCTGGGCGGAACTTGCTGCGATGGGAGCAGGAATGGCCGTCGGTTTGTTAACCTCATTAGGGCCCGCCACGATTAGCCTCTACGGTGCCGGCATCCCGGTCGAGATTCCCATTCTCGTTACGGACTTCGGACTTCGTCTTACCATGATTACGCTCGTGACGACGGGGATCTGGATTCCTGTGATGTATCTCACAGCGCCGGAAAAGCCAGAAACGCTGAACCGATTCTATCGGCTCGTGCGGCCGGGAGGGCCAGGATGGAAAGAGCAGCGAGAGGCTACGGGTCTGTCGCCAATTCAATCGTTGCGCGATAGCCTGATCCGTGCCGCTGCAGCTGTGCTGGTCTTGTACGGGCTCATGTTCGCGATTGGCGCTGCCCTGCTGCTGCGGCCCCTTCTCGCTGCTGGACTTGCCGCCGTGGCTGCGGTCGGAGGAGCGGTCCTGTACCAGCGACGCGGTGGACCCGAGGAGGCTTTGGCAGGAACTCAGAGCGAGATGTCCGGGCAAGGGTAACGAGGTGGTCGGACTGAAACACCGCTTTGCGGCGGATGGTTGTTTCTAGGCCCCGTTGAAGTATACAGAATGCGTCTCATGGCAACGTTTGAGTCCCTGCCTCTTTTTCCTCTTGGTCTCGTTCTTTATCCGAACGAGCAGCTCCCTCTACACATCTTCGAGGAGCGCTATAAGGATCTAACCGCCTACTGCCTCGAACATGATGTGCCGTTTGGGGTCGTACGTGTTGATGACGGGCGGCTCGCGAACGTCGGAACCACGGCTCGCATCGAACGGGTCGTGAATCGATACGAGGACGGACGCCTCGACATCATCGTGCGTGGCGAAGAGCGGTTTGCCCTAAACGCGGTTTACGAGCGAAAAAGCTACATGACGGCGGATGTCGAGGTCTTTGACATCGCACCCGTCCCGTTGGAGTCGAACCTGAGGGAGCGGGTGATCACGCAGCACATGAAGCTTCTCGAACTAGCCGGGCGAACCGTCCGCCCGGACCTGTACGTCGATGTGGAGGACTTAAGCTTCATTCTGGCACAGAACGCGGGACTAAGTGATGAGCAGAAGCAAGAGGTCCTCGAGATTCAGGATGAACCGGACCGCATTCGATATCTGATTCAGCACTTCGAGTCCCTCATTCCTCGCGTCGAACAGAAGGAAGATTTTCGGCGCAAAATCCGGTCAAATGGTCACTTCAAAGACTTTCCGCCAGAGCAGGTTTAAAACAGTATCACGTGGTTCCCCAGCCGGCTGAGAGGACAGAGAGCGTGAATTAAGGACCCTAACAAAACGTGCTTCGATGAGCGAGGGCGAGCGAGTCGGGCGGGATCCAGGCGCCTGAAGCAGGTGAACCCGAAGTGGTTCAGCGACGCAGCGGCGCGAAGCTAGTGCCTGTGGTGCGACGCGAAGCTAGTGTCCATGGCGCACAACGCCGAGCCCGGTTCAGACGCATGCAGTTCGGATGAGGTATTGTTAGGGCCTCGCAGTCCGATTAAGCGTTGGTCTTCCGTGCAACGCCTGAACGAGCGATCGACTCGGGTTTGGATTTCAGTTGTGCTTTTCGGATGTTAGGCGCGTCCGGTTTCTCCTTCACTTTTCTCGCCTTGCGCGCCTACCAACATGACCACAATCGGCGATTACACACTTCACGCGATTGAAACCGGCCGATTTGGTCTCGATGGTGGAGCCATGTTTGGGATCGTTCCGAAGCCCCTCTGGGCGAAGCGGATCGATCCCGATGAGCAAAACCGCATCCCGCTGGCCATGCGGTGTCTGCTTTTGCAATCCGAGTCCAGGACAATCCTCATCGACTGCGGGTTGGGGGATACGTTTGACGGCACGAAGTACCGGGAGATATATGCCGTTGATACCGAACACTCAGATCTTGAACACTCGCTAGCCAACGCTGGCGTTTCGCGCGAAGAGATTACGGATGTAGTATTGACGCACCTCCACTTCGATCATTGCGGTGGAGCGACGCGGGCTGCGGGTGATGAGAGAGAGCCAACGTTTCCGAATGCTGTCTATCACGTGCAGCGGGATCACTGGCAGTGGGCGATAGAAAGCAATCCGAAAGAGCACGGGTCATTTCGGACGGATACGTTCAAGCCGCTATCGACCAGCGGTCAGGTTGACTTTGTGGATGGGGAAAAAACGATTTTTCCCGGCGTGGACGTCATGCTTGTGAATGGACACACTCATGCTCAGCAGATGGTGAAGATTACCGGGCCGGAAGGCGTACTTGTGTATGTTGCCGATCTGTTACCGACATCCCACCATCTCGCTCCCGCGTGGACAATGGCGTACGACGTACGTCCACTGGTGACGATCGACGAAAAACAGTTATTCTTGGAGAAAGCGGTGGAAGCGGAATGGAACTTGTTCTTTGAACATGATCCCGATATCCACGTGGCGTCGTTGAAGCGAACCGACCGTGGTATTACCACATGTGATCATCGCCCCCTTCGGAACTTTTAGGTCGCTTTTCGCCTCGTCCTATCACGGATGGAGTCGTAGAGGCTCCCGAACGCACTTCCGAGGTATCGGGTCCCATTGCGCCATGTGATGACGGTTGTGCTTTACAACAAATGAAATGCATGACGTCATCCATCACTGTTTTGTCTCAACCTCACGAGCCGAGCCCGATGAACGCAAAGGAAACGACTGATCCATTGCCTGACGAGGCGCGCGAAGCCCTTTCGAAAGTGTATCATGACCTGAACAACCCGCTCTCTATTATTTCGGGCAATGCCCAGTTTCTCCTCGAAATTAGCCGGGATGCAGATTTAGACGATGCGTTCATTACCTCGGTCGAAGATATTCGGGAAGCTGCGGATCGAATGTCTGAGGCATTGAGACGTCTAACCGAAATTCGTCAGGCGGGTACGGAGGAATAGCGCCTGACTCATCGTATGTTGGAAAGACACCGTACGGACCGCACAAACGTCTTATGAGTCGTCCGATAGATGAGGGGAGCGCCTGCGATCACGAATGGCAGTCTCGGCATGTCAGCAGGCGGCCTCTTGCCTTGGACGACGGACGCGTTATAGCAATACGAATTCGCTCATCATCGACGTGGCACGGCTTGTGCGTCTGTTCTTTTTTGAATACCATTGGAGTGCGACACCACCTCTTTTATCTTTACTGTCTGCCTATCGGGGTATAACCGCTACGGACCACCGCTCGACCATTTCACGTCCCGACGAAAGTTGGTCTGTGTCTTCCATGAATGGAGAAGGTAAACCTTCTTTTCACGGTCGCCAGATCGAACGAGAATAAAAAGGAATCGTGTTCTCGCTTATCAGAAACGGAGTTGCGAAGTAACCCGCCGCGACGGGTCAGTCCATAGACGAATCAACATTGGACCCTTGTCTCGTTTGCCTTGTTACCAACCTGAAACTGGTAGCCGAGTCCCCCCTTTCTTTTTTTGCGATCGTTGGGTCACATCATATCAGCGGCTGAATTCACCGTTCGGTCGGGTTCGCGCGGTCGGTTACCTAGTACCCCAATGTATTCATTGAATCACCACTCTCCATGACGTACGGACGCCTTTTACCTGGGCAGTCGACGCTATCGGCAAGTCTCGTTGCATTGTTCTTGCTCCTCTTCGGACTTGCTCCCTCCGCACATGCCCAACTCGGGGAGTCGACGGCACTTTTTCTTCGCATTGAGCCCGATAGCCGCGCCGCCGGTATGGGCAATACCGGTGTAGCGCTTGCCGATAACGCGAACGCGATGTTCTGGAATCCTGCAGGTCTGGGTTTTCAGCGCGACATGCAGGTCGGTTTCACGCATGCAAGCTGGCTTCCAGAGTTCGATGCTGGACTCTACTTCGAGTATCTAGCAGGAACAGCGCACTTTGATGGTATCGGCACTTTCGGTGGCCACGTGACCTTTTTGAACCTTGGTGAGATCGAGGTGAGAAATGGAAACGGTGATCCCCTGAAGGTCGAGCGGTCCTTTGAGCTCTCTACCGGTCTTTCCTATGGTCGCCAACTCAATGATAATCTGGCCGTCGGCGGTGGTCTCCGGTTTATCTACTCGAAGCTCTCCCCGTCAACGGACGAGGTCGATGGTCAGGCAAGTACAGCCGCGATGGACTTAGCGGGTCTCTACCGTACGGACCCATTTGTTGTCGGTGGTACGGACGTGACGGTGTCGACGGGGATGAACATCTCGAATATCGGCGGAGGGATGAAGTATGATCGGGACCTCCAAGCGATGCCTACGATGCTCCGTCTCGGTTACGCCGTGACGATGGATTTTGACGAATATAACTCGCTTACACTCGCCAACGACTTCACAAAGCAGCTATCCAACGTTGACTACGTGGACTGTGAGCGAGACTCCAATCCACAGACCCAGGAGCAATGCTCGGACCCCGATACGTGGTTCACACCGATCTTCTCGTCGTGGTCCGCACAGCCGGGAGAACGTAACGCCGATGGCGATATAACCGAGTTGTCTGTGGCAGAGCAGGTTACCATGGGGGTCGGGCTGGAGTACTGGTACAGTCAACTCTTCGCCCTCCGCACGGGATACTACTATGAGGATCCTCAGAACGGGAATCGCGAGTTCCTTAACTTTGGCGCAGGTTTCCGATACAACATCATCGGTATCGATGTCTCATATATTTACACGCTTGAGCAAAATAACCCGCTCGCGAATACTCTCCGATTCTCGCTTCTTTTAGACATACGATGACACCGAGCCTCACCCCAACGCAGGCGCTATACGTTGGGGTGAGGAATGTCTGTTGAGGATTGTGTACGATGTGTTGAAACCTGGCACCGGTTTTGTTTACTTGAAGTAGACAGATTTAGCATCGGTCTAATGCAGTAAGTGACGCTACGAGCGCACCCAGATAAAAACGTCGGCTGTATCAACTGATGCAAAAGCTTCCCACGCCTGATACAATACCATCGGACGTCGCGATGATGCGAGTCCAGCACATGCAGCGTTGGCCGATTGGTAGCTGCCGGATGGCCTCAGGTTGAAACAATTAAGTGTGTTTGGTGCAAAGGCGTCATTATTGATCGATGACGATCGACTACGCCTTGACATTTACGCCGAATGCGCGCATTCTTACCCCGAGTACCCTGCACTCAGATATATGTCAACCACTATGGCGGACATCCGTTACGACCGCATCACCTGGATCCTAAGCGCGGCGTTATTATCACTTATGCTGGTCGCGCAGCCGGTACAGGCGCAGCAGGATCGGCAAGACCCTTTCTCTAGGCAGCCAGCCGAGTCCGAGCGCGGCTCATCAATGGGCCTCCCGTCGTGGGCCGAACCCGGAACGCGTTCTGCGATCGAGCCCCCTGATAATACCCCTGACGACACGCCACCGCCGCCCGGACCACCGACTCAGCAGGTACCAATAGACGGTGGGCTCGGGTTGCTTGCTGTTGCAGGGGCTGGCTACGCCGTATCACGGTTGCGACGAAAAGACGATGAGGACGAAGACGCGACTGCCTGAATAAACCAGCAGCGCGTAAGGCGTCTGCCACGCCCGTTCCATAGGTAGTGGAGTGCAAACGAAAAGAGGCACGTGACATTTGTCGTCACGTGCCTCTCGTCGTTTACGTAGCTGTGATCGGTTGGTCAGCGGCGTTACTTAGGTTGACCAGGCAATGAGTCAGTGCCAGAAGGGTCCGGAGAGATCCTCGCAAGCGAGTCCGGCGTAGCCGTTTGCGTAGAATCCTGGGCGGCCGGAGACTGGTCGAGCGCCGTCTCGGCGACATCCACGAGAAGGAAAGCCCCAACCGTGCCGAGCCCGAAGATGAAGACAAAGGCACCGACGACGAACATTTTCGATGCCCGCTTGCTCATGGGTTTCGTGCGTGGTTCTAAGCGGTCGGAACCGTCGGTCGAATTCTGGGAGGTGGGGGGATCCTGAGACATGCGACTGTCGGGAGGGGAATAGGACGAGTGGTTCGCTTGAGACCGTCAATCAGCAGACATATACTAACGGCCGATGCATAAAACCAACGGCTGGCGTGATGGATGGATTCAGGCATCGGATGAGAGGGGCCGCAGGGGTCCGATTTCTCATTCAGCGGGCTGATTGATGCGGGTGGTGAATGGGTCTGAGTTTCCTCTATGCCGACAAGCTCGAGCATCACTCGGGTATGGCGTTCATTTCTGACGCGTTTTGGAGCTCGGTGATAATGTGTCATGAAATTTCGTTTAGGGAGGAGGGAACGCTTTGTCGCCTCAGACATTGTGAAGAATACGTTTCCGACAACAGTTTGAAAACCTATTAGCTGCGGATCGATTCTGCGAGGCCCATTTGTGTTATGGGCGCCTGCATCTTGTCTCGACTCAACTCGCGCCCTCGCGTACGTTTTTGCCTCATGATTCGGCGTGCAGTCGCGCGTTAGGTATTGGAGCATGAGGGATGCGGCAAAGCAGGGTGACGTTGTCAGATAAACCCGCAATGCGCATCATGTGCGCCGTTTGCTCTTGACAAGTTCTTGATCACGTGTTTACTTAACGCTGTTAACTCACGCATGGGAGCACCATCGAAAAACGCTCAGAATGGCGATCTGCGCCGGCTCATCCTCGACACAGCGCGCCACCTTCTCGTCCAAGATGGGTATAGCAATCTCTCGATGCGGAGGATCGCGAGCGAGATCGACTACAGCGCCACGAGCATTTATCTTTACTTTGACAACAAAGATATGCTCTTGCATGCCCTGATTGACGAGGGCATGAACCAGCTGTTTGATGCGCTATCGACGATCGCAAAGCAACACCAAAGCGCACCTATCGATCGGTTGGAAGCGCTTTGTGACGGGTTCATATCGTTTGGGTTGGACAACCCGGAGTACTACGAAATCATGTTTCAACTTCGGCCCGAGAGAATGGAGCGTTACCCGCCGGAGAAGTATCGAGAGGCCCGGCGGAACCTTGACTTTTTTCGTATGACCCTCGCCGAGGGCGCCTCCGCGGGTGTCTTCGACGTGGTTGATCCACGTGTGTGTGCTAGTTCTGTTTGGGCCTCGTTGCACGGGACCGTGTCTTTACTTCTCGCAGAACGAGTAGACGTTCGAATCGATCGTGCCGACTTTATTCAAGCCGCCATTCGACAGACGCTAAGAAGTTACACCACATCGAAGACGGCGTATCACCCCTAAGTCCCCAGTGCATGTAACTCGTCACCGTCTGACCGCATTGCTTGCCAGTTTGAGGGTTTCCCCTATCTGGCACCTATCGTGGACCTTCCACCTGATCTCTCCTTCGGCTCTATGCCTGGTCCCATCTACACCGCCCACGAATCTGCCGGACCACCCATGCTCGGCAAAACGCTTCCGCAACTGCTCTACGAAGCCTGCGAGGCGTATCAGAATCCACGAGCCCTAAATCAGCCGGAGGGAGATGGTTGGGCGCCAATGTCCCTTGATGATTTCCGCGAGCGTGCAGAATATACCGCGCTTGGCTTACTGGACGCGGGACTGAATCGCGGGGACAAAGTGGCATTCCTCCTCCACAGTGACGTGAACTTTTGCGTCTCTGACATGGGATGCCTGATCGCCGGCCTGATCGACGTTCCGGTGTATCTATCGACGGCCCCGAATCAGATGCAGTACGTCATCGATCACGCCGAGGCGAGTGCTCTCGTCGTGGCGGACGAGGAGCAGTTGTCGGTGGCTGAGGAGATTCTTCCCCAACTCCCACGGATTCACACCCTCGTTCTGTGTGAAACCGATGGTGAGAAGCCAAGCCCGTCTCTTCCGGATGACGTGTCGTTCTTTACACTCGAGGAGATTCAAGAGAAGGGGAAGACATCTACGTCGGACGTGGAGGGAGCGATTGACGACCTCCTTGATAAGGTTCATCCTCAAGATCTCGCAACGCTCATCTACACGAGTGGGACGACGGGCAAGCCGAAGGGCGTGATGCTGTCCCACGAGAACATTTCGTACAATGCGACAACGTCCATTTCCGAACTCAGTGGGTTTGAGGCCGGGCCAGATGGCGAGGTCGCGATCTCCTTCCTGCCGTTGACGCACGTCTTCGCTCGGGCACTGCAGTATGCCTACATGTATAAGGGCATCAGCGTCTACTTTTGCCATCCCGACAATCTCGTCGACGCCCTTCCGAAGGTGCAGCCGACCGCCTTTGCTTCCGTCCCTCGCGTTCTGGAGAAGGTTTACGCGGGCATCCAGAAGAAAATAATGGAGATGGAAGGGCTGCAGAAAACCATCGGCACGTGGGCGCTTGGTGTCGCACGGCAGTACCGAATGGGAGAGCATGCGTCGTTGCCATTCACGTTGAAACGCAAGCTAGCGGATGCACTCGTGTTCAGTAAGTGGCGCAAGGCTCTCGGCGGACGCGTGAAGTACATCGTCGTGGGAGGCGCCGCGCTGCAACCCGATCTCGCGAATACCCTGGCGGCCGCAGGAATTGAGACGTTGCAGGGCTACGGTCTGACGGAAACCAGTCCGGTGATTGCGTTCACTCGGCCGGAGCGCAATAAGCCGGGAACGGTTGGAGATCCTCTTCCGGGCGTCGAAGTCCGAATTGCGGACGATGGCGAAATCCTGACGCGTGGGCCCCATGTGATGCAGGGCTACTACAAAGCGGCCGAGAAGACGGAGAAGGTGATGAGTGAAGGCTGGTTTCATACGGGCGACATCGGGGAGTTCGACGGCAATTTCCTCAAGATTACCGATCGGAAGAAGGACCTCTTCAAACTCTCGACCGGCAAATACGTGATGCCACAGCCGATCGAGAATGAACTCGGGAGTCAACCGCTCGTGGACAAGGCGATTGTGATCGGGAACGGCAGAAAGTTCTGTGCGGCACTCATCTTCCCGACGGAGGATCAGGTGCGAGCGCAAGCCCGACAGCTTGGTATCGACGATTCCCAACCGTTCGAGGAGTTGTTGAAAGAACGGGCTATTGTCGATGTCTTCCAGGAGTTGGTCGACGACGCAAACGAAGGGATGGACCACTGGTCCACCGTGAAACGATTTGCCTTGATTCCGGACGAACTGACAGTCGACTCTGGCCTTCTCACACCAACGCTGAAGGTTAAGCGTCCGAAAATCCGTGACGCGTATGCTGATGAAATCGATGCACTCTACGAAGAGTCGCCATCACCGGAACGGGAAACCAAGCGGAAAGCAGTGATTGTGGCATAAAGGAAACGCGACAGCGTACTGAACACATGCTTGTGATATATCATACGATAGACGACCTGCGGCGAGAGACATGTTCTCGTACATCTCGCCGCAGCGGCTCGGATGAAAGCGGTTCCAGCCCCTGAACTTCTCTTTTTGCGACCTGCTTAACACTGTTAACCGGCCGTGCTTCCGCTCATATCGATGTGATAACACGACTCGTGTCGTTGCATTCGCCTCCCCCGCCGGCTTACGCGGTCGCCTTTTTCACCATCATAACCAACATCAAAGTATGGAAACGAAGGCTCTCGACACGCGCTCTCTACATCTTTCCGCACCAGCAACGCATCCGCCGTTTCGCACGGCTACGGTTCTCGGAGCCGGGACAATGGGTGCGCAGATCGCCGCACACCTCGCGAACGCCGGGTTGGAGGTTCATCTCCTGGACATCGCACCAGATGATGGAGACCCAAACAGCATCGTTAACAAAGGTCTGAAGGCTGCGAAAAAAGCGAGTCCCGATCCGTTTCATACGGATGATGTCGCAGACCGGATTTATACGGGTAACTTCGAAGAGAACTTCGATCGGGTTGCAGAAGCGGACTGGGTGATCGAGGTGGTGGTCGAGCATCTGCCGATCAAGCGGGATGTTCATGCTCGGATCGAAAAGCATGCTCGCGAGGACGCGGTGATCTCGACGAACACGAGCGGCCTTCCGATTCATGAAATCAGCGAGGGACGGTCCGAGGCGTACAAGCGTCGCTTCCTGGGGACGCACTTCTTCAACCCGCCGCGTTACCTGAAGCTGCTCGAGATCATTCCCACGCAGCAAACGGATTCGGAGATCGTCGAACGGGTCGCGCAGTTTGGCCGAATTCACCTCGGCAAAGGAATTGTCGTTGCGAACGATGTGCCGTACTTCATCGGGAATCGGGTCGGCATCTTCGCGCAGCTGCAGGCGATGCGATACTTCACGGAGGGCGACTACTCGATCGAAGAGGTCGATACGCTGACGGGTAAGCTGCAAGGACATCCGAAGTCGGCCACGTTCCGGACCGCGGACGTCGTCGGCTTGGACGTGTTGGTCGATGTCACGAAGAATCTCTACGAGAAGGCGGAGGAGGATGAGAGTCGGGAAGAGTTTCAGGTACCCGACGTCCTGCAAAAGCTCGTCGACAAGGATCGCAAGGGGGCAAAGAGTGGGGCAGGGTTCTATAAGAAGGTCGATGGTGAAATCAAGTCACTCGACCCGGATACCTTTGAGTACACGTCCGCCGAAGAGCAGGACCTCGGCGACATCAAGTCGATCAAGAAAGCCGGGGATCTCAAGGCTCGGCTCAATGCTCTCTACGAAGACACCGGCCGCGCCGGAACATTCTTCCGTGATACCACGCTGTCGACAATAGGATACAGCGCGCGTCGCATCGGCGAAATTACCGACAACCCGGCCGATGTGGACCGGGCGATTCGGTGGGGCTTTGGCTGGGAAATGGGGCCGTTCGAGAAATGGGATGCCCTGGGATTCGAGACGGTGCTCAACGGCATGAAGGAGCACGACGTTGAGATCCCGTCCTGGGTTGAAACGATGGCCGATGACGGTATCGACTCGTTCTATCGCGTCGAGAACGGCGAACGTCAGGTGTATCTGCCGTCGGAGGGCGGTTACGTCAGCGATCCGACGCCGAGTGACGAGCTGTCGCTCGACCGCGTCAAGGCGGAGTCGTCCAACGAAGTCTGGACGAACGGTGAGGCTGCGATGCTCGACATCGGTGATGATGTGATGCTCTTCGAGTTTCGGTCGAAGTCGAACTCGCTGGGTCGGGATGTCATGACCGGTCTCCGCGAGTGCATCGACCGTGTCGAGAACGACCCGAACGTTCGTGGTCTGGTAATCGGCAACGAAGGCAAGAACTTTTCCGTCGGGGCGAACCTCGGCGAGATGGCCATGGCCGCCTCGCAGGGAATGTACGACCAGATCGGGGAGTACATCGCCGAGTTTCAGCAGACCATTCAGAAGGTCCACTACGCCACGAAACCCGTTGTTGTCGCGACACACCAGCGTGTCCTCGGTGGGGGCTGCGAGATGACGATGGCGTGCACCCACCCGGTGTGTTCAGCGGAAACGTACATCGGTCTCGTCGAACTCGGAGTCGGCTTGATCCCGGCAGGAACGGGAACGATGCGTATGGCGGCGTACGCTGCAGAGCGCGCCCCGGACGACCACCCGAGCAACATCCAGGCGTACCTGCGCAACTACTTTGAGACGATCGCGATGGCCGAGGTGGCAGAGAGCGCGCCACAGGCGATCGAGAAAGGCTTCCTTCCGGAGCACACGAAGATCGTTATGAATGAGGATCGCCGTCTCCACGTGGCGAAGGAAGAGGTGAAGAGCCTGAGCGAACAGGGCTACACTGCGCCTCCCGTGCGAAACAAGGTCCGTGTTCTGGGTGAGAAAACGCTCGCGGCAATCAAAGTCTCGCTCCGCGGCTATCGCGAAGGCAACTTCATCAGCGAGTACGACGAATTCCTGGCTACGAAGCTGGCGTACGTGATGTGCGGAGGCGATCTGTCAAGCCCGCAGGACGTGCACGAGGATTATCTACTCGAACTCGAGCGTGAGGTCTTCCTCAGTCTGCTCGGCGAGGAGAAGACGATGGCTCGCGTGCAGCACATCCTGGAGCACAACAAGCCGCTCCGCAACTAGCACACCGCACGACGACGCTCCTGAACCCGCCATGATCGGTACCTTCGTTCGTGGCGGGCGAGGAGTCCTACCTACGATTTCTACAGAACGCGAAGACGACAACTGATGGAAGCAGATAACGCAGCATACATCGTAAGCAGCGTGCGGACTGCGGTTGGCAAGGCCGGTCGTGGAACGCTCAAAGACTATCGCCCGGAAGAGATGGGTGCACAGTCGGTCAAGGGCGCGATGGACCGCGTCAATGGTCTCGAGCCTGAGATGATCGACGACGTCATGATGGGATGCGCTTTCCCGGAAGGTCCGCAGGGCATGAACGTCGGGCGCATCATTGCCCAGAAGGCGGGTCTTCCCGATTCCGTCCCGGGCGCGACGGTCAACCGATTCTGCTCATCCGGCCTTCAGACGATTGCTATGGCCTCCCAGGCGATCGCGACCGGTACGGCCGATGTCGTGGTGGCAGGTGGCGCCGAGTCGATGAGTGCCGTTCCGATGAGTGGGTTCTTCTTTCAGCCGGATCCACAGCTGACCGAAGATGACATCGACTACTACGTGTCGATGGGCATCACAGCGGAAAACGTCGCAGACAAGTACGGCGTGTCGCGCGAAGACCAGGACGCGTTTGCGCTCCGCTCGCACGAGCGCGCTGTCGATGCGATTGAGAATGGACGGTTCGAGGACGAAATTATCCCGCTCCACGTCAAGCAGACGCACTACAACGGTGCGGACTTCGGCAAGGGAAGCACGCATACCCAGGAAACCACGTTCAACACGGACGAGGGACCGCGGCGGGATACCAGCATGGAGGCCCTCTCCGGTCTGCGACCCGCCTTTCGTCGCGGCGGCTCGGTGACGGCGGGCAACTCGTCACAGACGTCGGACGGCGGCGCTGCCTCCGTCGTTATGAGCCAGAAGATGGTCGATGATCTCGGTGTTGACCCGCTCGCTCGACTCGTCGGATTCTCCGTCGCCGGTGTTGCGCCGGAATACATGGGGATCGGACCGGTCGAAGCCATTCCGAAAGTGTTAAAGCAGACGGGCCTGTCGCTCAATGACATCGGACTGGTCGAACTCAACGAAGCCTTCGCTGCTCAGGCGCTCGCCGTGATTCGTGAGACGGGCCTCGATGAGGACATCGTCAACGTGAATGGTGGCGCAATTGCTCTTGGACACCCACTCGGGTGCACCGGTGCCAAACTCACGTCTACGCTTATCCACGAGATGATCCGACGCGACGTACGCTACGGCATTTGCACGATGTGCGTGGGAGGTGGCATGGGCGCTGCCGGGGTCATCGAGAATCTCCGGCTGTAAACATCCGTCGATTTACCCACCAACGGGTTGCCCGCACACGCGGTGCGGGTGACTCGGACGTGGACAACTAGCCTCAGCCAGTACGATCTAAAAATGTTGCAGGTCTGTAAACAATTTTCGACTAACGCTGTATACCCAGTAGGTTAACGGTGTTAAGTGGTCCATACGCTCCACCGAGGCGGTTACCTGCACCGCAGACCTCGAAATACGGAGTCCCCAAACGGCAACAACCATTAGACGAACGTACTCATGAACTTACCCTACTTCGATGCTTTCTCCAGCATGCCGACCGCCGGTGTGGTTGCCGGGGTGCTGCTGGTGCTATTCGTGCTTGGCTTCATGGGGGCTCCGCTACCAATCTGGGCTGTCGCTGGTGCGGCTGCTCTGTATGGATTTGGAGCTCCGATGTGGCTCTGGATCCCGTACCTTGTTCTCGCAGTGATCTTTAACATTCCACCCATCCGGCGCGTCGTTAGCTCTGCCGTTATGAAGCTGATGGAAGCGCTTCAATTCCTCCCGGTGATTTCGGAGACGGAGCAGACGGCGATCGATGCCGGAACGGTTTGGATGGATGCCGAACTCTTCTCCGGCAAGCCGGACTTCAAGAACACGCTGGATCAGCTCTATCCGGAGTTGTCCGACGAAGAGCAGGCATTTCTCGATGGTCCCGTCGAGGAACTCTGTGCAATGGTCGATGACTGGGACGTTCACCAGCGCGGCGACCTACCACAAGAGGCGTGGGACTACATGAAGGAAAAGGGCTTCTTCGGCCTTATCATTCCGGAGGAGTACGGAGGCCTTGGGTTCTCCGCGGAAGGACGGAGCGCCGTCGTACAGAAGCTCGGGACGCGGTCGCTTCCGCTGTCGATTACCGTAATGGTGCCCAACTCGCTGGGACCGGGCGAACTGCTTCTTCATTACGGCACGGATAAGCAGAAGGACTACTATCTGCCGCGCCTTGCCGACGGCACGGATATCCCGGCGTTTGCTCTGACGGAGCCGAATGCCGGCTCGGATGCCGGGGCGATGACGTCGCACGGCGAGGTCTTCAAGAATGAGGACGGCGAGCTGATGCTGCGCCTGAACTGGGATAAGCGGTACATTTCGCTTGCCGCAATCTCGGGTGTCCTCGGCCTCGCGTTCAAACTAGAAGACCCGAACAACTACCTCGGCAAGGGCGAGGACCTCGGTATCACCTGTGCCCTCGTACCGTCCGATGCAGAGGGCGTCAAGCTCGGTCGTCGACATGACCCGCTTGGCATCGCGTTCTACAACTGCCCGACGGAAGGAGAGAATGTGGAGCTTCCCATCGATGCTATCATCGGTGAGAAAGACGGCGCCGGGCGAGGTTGGCAGATGCTCATGGATGCGCTGTCAGCAGGCCGAGGTATTATGCTTCCCGCGCAGTCGGCCGGTGGGCTCAAGTACTTCACTCGCGTCGCGGGTGGGCATGCCGCTGTGCGTCAGCAGTTCGGTCTCTCGATTGGTAAATTCGAGGGTATTGAAGAGCCGCTGGCTCGTATCGCTGGCTTTACCTACACGCTCGAGGCGGCCCGGAAGTATACGAATGGTGCGATCGATAGCGGCGAGAAACCGTCGGTCGTGTCGGCCATCGCCAAGTACAGCTTCACGGAGCTTCAGCGGCAGGCTGTCAACGATGCGATGGACATCCTGGCCGGTAACGGCATCTCGCGCGGCCCGAAGAACCTGCTCGCGAATGCGTACATCGGTACGCCGATCAGCATCACCGTGGAGGGGGCGAACATCCTGACGCGGACGATGATGATCTTCGGACAGGGCGCCATTCGCTGTCACCCGTACGCGCTGACGGAGATTGAGGCGCTGATGGAGGGCGATGTGAAGAAGTTCGACGGTGCATTCTGGAGTCACATCGGACACGTGGTCCGCAATGGTTTCCGCGCGTTCGGGCTCAGCATCTCGCGCGGACTCCTTGCTGGTTCGCCGGTTAGCGGTCCACATTCGAAGTATTACCGCAAGCTCTCCTGGGCCTCGGCAACCTTCGCTTTCATGGCTGACCTGGCCATGGGAAGTCTCGGCGGTGCGCTCAAGCGGAAGGAGAAGATTACCGGCCGCTTTGCTGACATCCTGATCTGGATGTACCTCGCCACCGCGACGCTTGCCCGTTTCGAGAAAGAAGGTCGTCCGAAGGAACAGGAAGACTTCATGCACTGGTCGCTCCAGTACGCATTCGCGCAGATTCAGGAAGCGTTCGACGGACTGTTCGCCAATATGAAGGTGCCGGGCCTGACCTGGCTCTTCCGTGGTGTGATCGGTCCGTGGTCGCGTTTCAACACGATCGGTTCGATGCCGAGCGACCACCTCGGAGGCAAAATCGCCCAGGCCGTCCAGGAGAAGGATGGTGCCCGCGACTGGATGACGGAAGGCATCTACGTCACCAAGGAAGAGGGTGAAGCCCTTGGCGATCTCGAGATTGCCTTCGAACTCAGCCGCGAGTCCTATCACATCGGTCAGACGATTAAGGACGCCGTGCGCGCCGGTCGCCTGCCGAAGAAACGTCCGCATGCTCTCCTCGATGAGGCGCGCGAGAAAGGTATCATCTCGGACGAGGACTATGAAACCGTGCAGCGCGCAGAAGAAGCACGTAGTCGCTACATTGCGGTTGACGAGTTCGAACTTGAGGAATACCGCCAGAACCGCGATATGCCGGGTGAACCGGTGGGTCGTGGGGCCCTCGCGTCTAGCATCGCCGATGAGGTGGACCGTGATCTCACGTCCACGGATACGTCTGGCGATCCCACGCCGAACGTGCCAGGTGCAGACACCGATGCTGAAGGCGTTCGTGGCGACGGAGCGCGCGGTGACGGTGCCGCGGGTCTGGAAGCGACGGATGACGACGCGGAGGAAGCGTCGAAAGCGTAGACGCGCGAACATCATTTCTTCAACGTCACGCCCGCCCGGAGACGAAATGTTCTTCGGGCGGGCGTTTTGATAGCCACACGGAGTGAAACGTTTCGTTGCGCCGGGCAACGGTCAGACGCGAGGCAACGCAGTTTTGCGCGTGCTTTTGTTTACTGTTCATGCCCGATGATCTGATTCGACCTCGCATACACTGACGATCGACCTTCTCTAAATCAACAGATTCATGAGTGAACCTTATTCCAGCACGCTGCTCGAAGACACACATATCGTCGTTACCGGCGGAGGAACGGGTCTCGGTCGAGCGATGGCCATGCGGTGTGCCGAGCTCGGAGCGAAAGTAACCATTAATGGCCGACGGGAAGAGCCGCTTGAAAACACGGTGACGGACATCCGGGACGCAGGCGGAACAGCCGAAGGGATTTCCTGCAACGTTCGGGATGTCGACTCCGTCAACACCTTCTTTGACGAGGCAGAAGATCGTCAGGGGCCGGTGACTCATCTCGTCAACAATGCTGCTGCAAACTTCCTCGCGGCCGCGGAAGACATATCACCGAACGGCTTCGACGCCATCATCAAAACGAACCTCTATGGGTCGTTCTACTGCACGCAGGCCTGCGGCAAACGGTGGATCGAAAGGGAGGAGGAAGGTGTCGTCCTCTCGATTGCGACGACCTACGCGGAGACAGGGAGTGCGTTCGTCCTCCCAAGCGCGATGTCAAAGGCGGGGATTGTTGCGATGACGCGATCGCTCGCGGCCGAATGGGGGGCGGCAAACATTCGGTTGAATGCCATCGCGCCCGGTCCCTTTCCGACGGAGGGTGCGTGGGAGCGCCTTGTGCCCGGAACGGACATGGAGGAGCAGATGAAGCAACGTATTCCGCTGCGGCGTTTCGGTGAACCAGAGGAGCTCGCCAACCTCGTCGTTTTCATGCTGAGCGATCTGGCGAGCTATATGAACGGCGAACTCGTTACCTTCGACGGAGGCGAGGTGCTAACTGCCGGTGGCCAGTTCAACGATTTCACGCGGATGTCCCGCGATACGGTAAAATCGATGATGGAGATGATGAAGCCGAAAAAGTAGTCGCTGAGCGTCATTAGGCTCAACCATTTTGCGACAGGACAGGAGGCAGGTGCCGGAAAGGCATCTGCCTTTTGTCGTTTCATGACGATCATTGCGTACTCCTAGCCCCGACTCAAACCGGTTACCGTTAGCAGCCAATTCCGATGAGTGATAACAAATGCTGTGTGATAATTGAGGTGTAGAGAATGCGTATAAATGTGAATTCGACCTCGGAGGTGTGCTGCGTGTGTCTAAACCGTTGATGTTGCGCCGAGGGCGTGTTAGATTTCTGTGAACCACATTGGCAGATCATCCCCCCGTAGCATATGCCATTAAGCGTAGAATTATTTACCGGTGCCGTCCACGATGTCGAGCGGACGCAATACGAGATTCTCGGTGGCCTGAAAACCGCGCGCGATGCCTTCTCAGATAACCGAATCTATCCTCATCTCGGACAGCTCGTTAAATTCTATCGGGCGATTACGACGATGCTCGAAACGAGCGAACAGATGCGATCCCAACGAAACGGCACGCTATCGGGTGTCGACTGGGACGACATGGAACTGACGTATGAATGGCCGCAACTGGACGGAGATGACATGTCGGTGGTCGCAGACCTAATCGAATGGGCACTCCCCTACGTTCAAGACACACTCAATGAGGGGAAGTCCGTGTTTGAATTCGTAGATGAGCAACTGGAGGTGGAGACCGTCGGCATTGTCCCGTCCTATCTAAAGGAGGGCTACCTTATGGTGCCGGATCGGACCGACCACGAGTTTCGGGTTTTTCGCTACACGATGTCCATCGTGCACGACGAGGGAGAGAAGGCGCGCATGCTACGGACGACGCTGTGCCGGTCTGTGTCCTGCGAAGACGTAGAGCCGCATCCGAGCACCATCAAGCTGGAACTGGTGAAGGAGCGTCGAGACCTGCCGAATCCCGCAACGTACTTCTTCGATAGTGGGGTGCCGTTTCCCTATGAGGAAACGATGTTGCCGGTCGTAAAGCGACGTCTGCTCCGTCACCTGACGCGCGAAACCGGTCGCGCGTAGTGCGGCGCGAAAGTCGAATGCGGGCGCGAAACCGTAGTGCGACACGACGGTCACGATGCCCCTGTCACGACGGACCGTGCGCTATGCATGGTCTCTTCGGCTGCGGCAACACCTGACTGCATCGCGTCACCGACGGAAATGCCAGAGCGATAGTTTCCAGCGAAATGGAGCCCAGGATGGCGCGTCTCGAGACGATCGAGAACAGCCTTGACGTGCCCGTGCTGCAGCGTGTACTGCGGGATGGCTCGTTGCCACTGGATGTGCCGAGTGAACGATGGTGCGCCCCGGATGCCGAGCAGCTCGTCCAGGTCTTGCAGAACCGTTGATCGAAGTTCTGCTGTCTCTTCCATCCCTAGCTTCGGGTGGCGTGCGCCGCCCGCAAAGGTTGTGAGCAACACCTGACCCTCGGGCGCCCGGTTTGGGAATAAGGTGGACGAGAAGAGGCAGCCGAGAAGTGAGTAATCATCTTCGACTTTCGGGACAAGCATCCCGAAGCCGTCGAGTGGGTGGTCAATGTCGCTGCGGTCAAAGCCCATCGCTAGGACGCTCACTGGCGGGTATGGAACGCGCTCGAGTGGCGCGAGATCGATCTCCGACGTGAGATCGATCCCAGGCAGTCGGTGCAGGGGGATGGTGCTAATTACGGCGTCAAAGAACCGCATCTCGGTTGCTCCGTCCGGCTCGCGGGTTGCAACGTGCCAGCGCCGGTCGTCGAGGCGAAGTGAAGTCACGGGCGTGTTGACATGCACACAATCGCCCAGGGCCTGTGTGAGAGCGCGAGGTAGCGTCTCAAGCCCATTCCGAAACGAGTAGATGGAGCGAGACCGGTTGCCTCCGTCGGACCGATTTCGGAATGCATGGATCAATCCGCGAAACAGCGAGCCATGCTCCTTCTCCATCTGGTGCAGGCGAGAGAAGGCGTGGGCGACGGAGAGGTCCGCCGGATCCCCGGCGAAAATGCCCCCAACAAACGGGTCGACTGCATAATCGAGAATCTCCCGACCGAGTCGCCGTCGTACGAAAGACGCGACGGTTTCATTCTCCTGAGCGTTGCCCGAACGAACGAACGGTTCCATGAGCAGGCGCAATTTACCGCGTGTACTCAGGAGAGATGTCGTCAAAAATGACAACGGCGAAGAGGGAAGGGGTTCGGGCTTGCCGTGTTTGACCACATATCGTTTTCGAGCAGACGCTGAAGCCTCGACAATCTCCTCCGTCAGATTGAGATCGCGAATGATCTCCGGGAGCAAGTCGTTCGTGTCGCGGAGCGAGTTGGGGCCGTGTTCAACGAGATACCCGTCGATGGATTCGCTACGGATCATTCCGCCCGTAGCGCTCGTCGCTTCGAGAACCGTGACCGGAATGCCTGCCTGTTTTAGATGATAGGCTGCGGTCAAGCCGGAGATACCTGCACCGATGATGCCGACAGACATAGAGGCAGACTGATTTAGATCAGAGAAGCGAAGAGATACATGATGCCCGACGTGATGGCAACGTCGAGAGGTCGGTCCTGTTCACCGTGAAATGAATCAAAAAAGGTCGGATCTCACGTGACTTACAGGGGCCCAAGACAGGGAAAATACGAAACCAGGATAGGGCTTATTCGGTAAATAACTGAGTGCGAACCTGAAAATAAGGCCCAAAGAGGTTGTACGATGGCAACAAAAGCAATGAACGAGAGCTGGCGCCGTGTCCGCGATCAGATCAAAGCGATCTGGGATGACGCGGAGTTTGACGACAAAGAAATGAAACGTGCGCGCGGCGAAATGCACAAGATCGTGGGTCTGATCCACGACAAGACGGGAGAATCGCCGGAGGAGATTCGCCGTAAGATGAGCGCGATCTTGTAGGGCCATATGGTCCGCACCGCCGGCCCGAGTAGAGGTCTCCGTTTTCGTTCAACCGCTGCTCACGTCCGGTTTAGATATCCAGCAGCATCCGGCGCCGCCTGTCCCCCATGGGATGGGGCGGCGTCGTCCGTTTTGGATGACTTCGGGCATCCCCACATGTGTTTCGTCAGCTCAAAAAAGCGAGCGTAGAGGCGAAGATACGATGCAATTTGCGGAGACTCCGTCGTTTTGAGGTTTCGTTTGGAGACGGCGCAAACTACGTTGAAGTCCCTTCGCTTCCCTGTGTCCTTATCTTCGATCTGTATGTCCTCGCCGATCACGTCCATTGGCTCTAGCGCCGATCCTGAAAGCGCTTCCTATCAGAAACGAGCGGCCCACTACGAGGCGCTCCTCAAAGAGCTTCGAGATCGCGAAGCAGAAATCCGGAAAGGAGGTGGCGAACGTCGCCTGCAGCGCGAGCACGACCGTGGCAAGCTGACCGCCCGGGAGCGCATCGATGCGCTGGTCGACGATCCAGATGCGTTCAAAGAGGTTGGCGTATTTGCCGGCGACGGCATGTACGAAGAGGAGGGAGGATGCCCGGCCGGCGGGACGGTGATGGGCCTTGGCCACGTCAACGGTCGCCGTGCCATGATCGTCGCCAACGACGCCACGGTGAAGGCAGGTGCGTGGTTTCCGATCACGGCAAAGAAAAACCTCCGTGCGCAGGAGATCGCGCTAGAGAACCACGTCCCGATCATCTACCTGGTTGACTCTGCAGGTGTTTTCCTGCCGAAACAGGATGAGATCTTCCCCGACAAAGACCACTTCGGCCGCATCTTCCGCAACAACGCGATCCTGTCCAGTCGCGGCATTCCGCAGATCGCGGCGATCATGGGGAGCTGCGTTGCAGGGGGAGCGTACCTTCCGATCATGAGCGATGAGGCCATCATCGTGAATGGTACGGGGTCGGTCTTCCTCGCTGGGCCGTTTCTTGTGAAAGCCGCGATCGGGGAAGATGTCGATGCTGAGACGCTCGGAGGCGCGACCACGCACTCGGAAATCTCCGGAGTGACGGACTATGAGGCGGATGACGACGAAGAGGCGATCGAGATCATTCGCAATCTGATGGGGCACATGGGACCGGAGCACCGGTTCGGATACACGCGGGACGAGCCCCAGGCACCGGCCTTCGATCCGGAGGATATCTACGGGTTGTTTCCCGACCAGGGGACATCGCAGTATGACATGCACGAGATCCTTGCGCGTATTGTAGACGAGGACTCGTGGACGGAATACAAGAAAGGGTATGGACGCTCGCTGCTGACGGGTTACGCACGGATCGACGGTTGGAATGTCGGAATCGTCGCCAACCAGCGGTCCGTTGTTCGAAATCGAACGTCTCACGAGAACCGGGGTGAGATTCAGGTAGGTGGCGTGATTTACGCCGATGCAGCAGATAAGGCCACGCGCTTTATCATGAACTGCAACCAGAAGGAGATTCCGCTGGTCTTTTTCCAGGATGTGACCGGCTTCATGGTTGGGAAGCGCGCCGAGCATGGTGGCATCATCAAGGACGGCGCAAAGATGGTGAATGCCGTATCCAACTCTACTGTCCCGAAGTTCACCGTCGTAATGGGCAATTCCTACGGCGCCGGCAACTACGCCATGTGCGGTCGTGCGTACGATCCACGGATGATGCTGGCATGGCCCACAGCCAAGATCGCCGTGATGGGCGGGACGCAGGCGTCCAAGGTCTTGAAGCAGATCCAGGTTCGTAAGCTCGAGAAGCAGGGCAAAGAGCTATCCGCTGAAGACGAGAAGGAGCTGCTCGATAGGATCCAAGATCGGTACGAGGAGCAGACGACGCCATACTACGCGGCGGCCCGTCTCTGGGTGGACGCGATCATCGATCCGGTGAAAACGCGGGAGTGGATCTCTGCCGGAATCGACACCGCAGACCTCAACCCGGAACTACCCAAATTCAATGCGGGCGTCATTCAAACCTGATGGCCCGCGGGATAAAAATGGTAGCAGTACAGAAACGGCTCGTCCATCGTTCGGCGAGCCGTTTTTCTGTCCCGGAGACACCTTGCTCGGTCGAGTGGTTCGTACTACGTGCGCGTTTTCGCACGAGCCGTTGCGATTGCCCCGTAACTCTGACGACCGTTGTGGCGTACGATGCGCGAGCAGTTCCCTAACAAGCGCCGAAGATGCCATGCCCTCAGAATCTTCCCGCATGCGTGATCGAATCGCGCAATTCTTTCGTCGAGGACGCAGCCGCGTTGAGTCCCGTGCATCCTCTGTACGGAATCGAGTGGCTGAACTGGACGCGGCCGACGTGCGACGCCGTCTGGAAGCGATGGATACCGACACGGTTCGCGAACAGCTGAATCGAATCGACCCCGGGTTTTTGTCGAAAGGGGCCGACCAGATGACAGACGCCGATATCGATCGCGTCATTCGCGAGGCGGATGACGTGGAGGCGTCCTTCGATCGGTCAGGGGCGCTCGGTCGTCTTCTCGACGATGGACGGTTGCTGCTGAACCTGGTTCGCGATGCGCGAACAGGGCGATACCGAAAGCTGCCGAGGTGGTCGCTCAGTGCGGCTGTATTCACGCTGCTCTACGTGCTCAATCCGATGGACCTCATCCCCGACGTGATTCCGGGCATCGGCGCGCTGGATGATGCAGCGGTCGTCTCTCTGTGCCTGATCATGATGGAGCAGGATTTGCTTGCATATCGGTCGTGGCGGCGGAAAATGATTTCGAATGGAAATCGTCCTGCAGAAGACACAGACGTAACCACGGGATAAAAACCGGGGCAGCCCGAGCTGGTTAAGGCGAAAAAGCCGCAACGATCAGCATAGCTTCGGGCCGGCGGCTGTATTTCTTCACTTCGGGTGCTATGATTTATTTGCAGGACGGACTTCTGCGTGCGTTGTACTGACGATAATTTCATCGCGAAGTGTGAGCCGGTGACGAGAACATGGGCGATTGAGTCAAAATCTCGACCGAATGCTTTCGCATTGCCGCCGTAAGAGGAACTCCCCAGGAGAGCTGCCGTCACGTTTCCTGCATTTCAGATCCATTGTTCGGGACTGCACTGGATCCTAACCCTCAAGTAGTCCTACACGCTTGACCGATTCTACATTTCGATGGACGACGCTGCACGACAGACATACGCAGAAGAAGTACTTAACAGCATTACGCATGGGATCGGTCTCGTGCTCAGCGCAGCCGGATTGGCGGTGCTCGTCGTGCTTTCCACATTGTTCGGCGACGTCTGGCACGTTGTGAGTAGCGCCATTTTCGGCAGTACGCTTGTCTTTCTGTACGGGGCGTCGACGCTGTACCATAGCGCGCGGACCCGGCGCATGAAGCGCATCCTCCGGATCGTCGACCATATCGCCATTTTTCTGCTCATTGCCGGCACGTACACGCCGTTCACGATGGGTTTGATGCGCGACGGTTGGGGGTGGATGTTGCTCTCGATCGTGTGGGGACTTGCCGTGATCGGCCTGCTGTTTAAACTATTCTCGCAGCACCGATTCCACTGGGCGGCCACCTCCATTTACCTTCTAATGGGCTGGATAAGCGTCTTTTTTATGGAGCCGATGGCGGCGGCCATTCCGTTTGGTGGCCTGATGCTACTCGTGGCGGGCGGCGTTGCGTACACCGCCGGCGTCGTTTTTTATGGTTGGCACTCGCTTCCGTATAGCCACGCCATCTGGCACGTCTTCGTACTGGCGGGAAGCATTTTCCATTATCTCGCCGTGGCATTCTACGTTCTGCCGTAACCCGTCCGATTCGGAGCCGGACCCTTCGCGGTTAAGGTACTGAGACATTTCGAGATTATAGGAAAGCCATCTGGCCATCGCGACTGGATGGCTTTTTGATGGAAGTCGCTCAAATATCATATCGACCGAGCTCCGTTCCGAGTTCAGTCGCCGGAAAAATCTCCTGTGCAGCGCGGAGGTCGTCCACCTTATCTCCATCGGGCAGGTGAACCAGGATGAGACGCTTCGCCCCTGCCTTTTTTGCCGCTTCAGCAGCTTGAACAGCAGAGGAATGGCCTTCCGTCTCACCGGTCGCTTCATGCACCAGCAGGTCGGCGTCGCGGCCCAGTTCAACCACAGCCTCACACGGCTCCGTATCGCATGAGTACGCGATCACTCGCCCCGAGGGGACATGTTCAAAACGAACGCCGATATTGTCGATTCCGTGGTCGACGGGCCTGGACGTCACCTTCCACGTCGGGTCATGCCACATGACCGCCTCCGGCTTGTAGTCAACTTCTCGGATGTCGATGCTCGGCGTGTCCCACTCTTCTGTGATCTGGGAAAACGCCTCCCAGCTTCTCTCGACCTGGGCAAGAGCGGCTGGAATACCGAGTACGGGAATCTCCGTGTGGTGACCGTGGAGCCACAGTCGTTCGATGAACAGGGGGAAGCCACTACAGTGGTCCGGGTGGGCGTGCGTCACGATGAGTCCGGCCACGTTCTGTACGGAGGCCCCGGCTTCCCGGAGCCGCTGCAACGCGTCTCCGCCGCAGTCGACCATCAGCGTGGACCGTTCTTCGGTCGTTTCATCGGTGACGGCAAGCATCGTAGCGGTGCGGTGCGGGTCGCTGACGGCGGCGCCTGTGCCGAGAAGGTAGAGGATGGGCATAATCGGACGGGTTCACGTGATGATTGCAGGACGAGGTTGGGCGCTTGATGGCGCCGCATGGCTCGGGGAGATGTGGCCGGCCTTATTGCAGCGTTTCCAAACAACGAATGAGCCTAAATAAAAACACCCGCTCTCTAGAACAGAGAACGGGTGGGCGTGCGGTTTATCCGCGAGACTAGCGTCAGCGTTTGCGCCGGATGGTGTACTCGGTCAGGCCGATCAGTGCGTCGCGCGAGGGTGAGGACGAACTGGCAGAGAGCGCCTGTCGCGCTTCATTTGCGAGGCCTTCCATTCGTCGCCGTGCGTAATCGAGACCGCCGTGATCTGCGACGAACGTTCCGACCTCTCGGAGATCGGACCGGCTCTTTTCATCCTTCTTGATGATTTTCATGATGCGCTTTCGATCTCGTGAACTTGCTTCACGAAGAGCGACGATGACGGGAAGCGTCAGCTTTTTCTCCTGCAGGTCAATGCCGATCGGTTTCCCGGCGTCCTGCATGCTAAAGTCGAAGAGGTCATCTCGAATCTGGAAGGCAAGGCCCAGTTTCTCGCCGAAGATCCGCATGCGCTCGACGTCCTCCTCATCATCGGTGGCGCTGAGCGCACCTGCCTTTGTGCAGGCGGCGATGAGCGAAGCGGTCTTGTCGGAAATGATGCGAAAGTATGTCTCCTCGTCAATATCGAGAAACCGCGACTTCTCGATTTGTAGCAGCTCACCTTCGCTCATGCGACGCACCGCATCCGACAGCGTGTGCAGCATGTCGTAGTCGTTGTGGTCGAGCGAAAGCAGCAGGCCGCGGCTGAGAAGGAAGTCGCCGAGGAGAACCCCAATTTTGTTCTTCCACAGTGCGTTGATCGAGAACATCCCCCGTCGCGTCTCCGCGTCGTCGACGACATCATCGTGGACGAGCGTTGCAGTGTGAAGGAGTTCGACAAGGGCAGCGGCCCGATAGCTCGTCTCGGTCACATCGCCGAACTGCTTGGCCGAGAGCAAAACGAGAACCGGGCGGATGCGCTTGCCCTTCTGACGGAGCACGTACTGCGTGATTTTGTCCAGCAGCATGTGATCCGATCGCATTGACTCCCGGAAGTAATCCCGGAAATGGTCGAGCTCGGACGCGACCGGCTCGCGGATCGCGTCCAGGGACGTCGGAATCGCGCGGTCCGCGACGGCGAGTTCTGGAGACGGGCCGGACGAGGAGTCTCCGGAGCCCTCGGTCAGTGCCTCATTGGGTGGGGAGGGAAGACCGTCGGGCGTACCGTCACCACGCTGTAAGTACTGGGACGCGTCGGGCATCGCGTATTTTCAGTCATCATTGAAAGATTCGGAGCCTGTAACGGCACCAGCCCCCAAAAGTTTGGCTACCGCGGAAATAATCCGAACCGGTCGTGAGTTGTGCCTACGAAGAAGAGGCGAGGCAGGAAATTGTCAGCCCTTTCTTGTTTTTCTGCCACACAACCGGCATCCATTCCTGGGTTACGACGACGTGGTGCCGCGTTGACGAAGCAGCCACAAGAAGAAGGGGACACCACAAAGAGCCGTAAGAATGCCGACAGGAAGTTCTTGAGCGGGCAGGAGGGTTCGGGCGGCGAGGTCTGCCCACACCATGAAGAGCCCCCCAGTCAGAAAGCTTGCCGGTACGAGCGTGCGGTGCGTGACGCCGGCGACCATGCGTACGGCGTGCGGGATGATGAGCCCGACAAAGCCGATCGCACCAGACGTGGATACGAGGACGCCGGTCACAAGGGCTGCAAGAACGAGGAGTCCCCGCTTTAGCGACTCGACCGGGACGCCAAGGTGGTACGCTGGTTCTTCTCCCATGAGCATCGCGTCAAGGGGACGAGCGAGCGCAGTCAGAAGGATGGCTCCGACAACAGAAACGACTGCTGCGCCGGGAATGAGCGCCCACCGTGCACCGCTAAAGGATCCGAGAAGCCAGAACAAGACGGCTCGAAGCGCATCGGGCTCCGGGGAGGAGAAGGTGATAAAGGAGGTGATCGACGAGGTGAGGGCTGACATGGCGACGCCTGCAAGAAGGAGGCGGGCGACCGATACACGCGATTCGGTCCGCGCGACCAGGTACACGATGACAATCGTAGCAAGTCCGCCGGCGAAGGCAGCGACTGGCATCGAGAGCGTTTTCGAGATCACCGGGGGAAGGAAGCCCAAGTAGAACAGAGATGCCCCGGCTGTAGCGCCTCCGGAGATGCCAAGGATGTAGGGCTCCGCGAGCGGGTTGCGAACAAGCGTTTGCATCGCAACGCCGATAATCGAAAGTCCTCCGCCGACAAGCATCGCGAGCACCACGCGTGGCATTCGCAAATCCCAGATGATTCGGTCGATCGTGGCTGGCGGGGCTGCATCCGCGACGCCGAGTCGCGACGCGATCACACGGACAACGTCCAGTAGGGCAATGTCCGTGCTTCCGATTGCTACGCCGCAGGCCACCGTCACAGCAACGGAGACGACGAGGACGAGACCGATGAGCCACTTCCGGATCATGGGTAGCGGGACGGGAGGTGAGGTCGGCGGGGTTCGTTATTACTGCGTGTTTCGGCGTGAGCGAACGATTCGGTCGGAATGTATAATCTGTGCCAAACGCCGTGTACCCTGAACGAGACGTGGCCCGGGCCGAAAAATCAGATCGCCGGATATGCTATATACCTGCCCGTTCCGTACCGCAGGGAGTGCATCGAACGCTGGATGGTGGTCAAGCAAGGTCTCTGGCATGGGCGCGTCGCCAAACGCACCGACAATAACGTCCGGTTCAGCCGTCAGGACGAATTCCTCGCTGAGCGTCGGAGCGCTTGCATCCATGTCCGCAGTGATGCTCTGACCTCCGGCTGCATCGACCAGCGTGTGAACGTAGCTGTCTTTCCCAAAGGAGTAGAGGACGTCACTTCCAGCGAGAACGAGAACGCGGGGCCGATCCGATGCCGTTCGGATCGTTTTTGCACGTTCCCGTCGGATGTCTCCGAATGCCGAGGCCAGTGCGTCAGCAGAGTCCGTCGCCACCCGGGAGGTACCGGCCAGCGTTCCGAGCACTCTGATCCCCTCGAACACACTCTCCACGGTCGGGAAGGAGAAGTAATAGACGGGAATGTCGAGTGCGTCGAATGTCTCAGCATCTCGCGTGGCATTCACCTGTGTTGTTGCGAGAACGAGATCCGGTTGTAGCGAGACGACCGACTCGAAGTCGACCGGCAGCACACTGACGTGCGGAAGCGAGTCGACGGCTGGTGGAAAGTTATCAGAGGGGCCGACCGCGACCACTTGTTCACCCGCCCCGGCTGCAAACGCCATCTCCGTGAGGTTCGGTGCGAGGGGAAGGAGGCGCCGGGTCGGTGGGGAATACGTCACCGAACGATCAAGATCATCCGTGACGACGTGGGTGGAGTCAGATGCTTGATTATCTGGTGGCGCGGCCTCGTTTCCACAGCCTGACACGACGCAAAGGAAAAGAAGGGCGGTCGCGACGATTCGTGTAAATGGTGCTGAAGGGGAAGACGACGTAATCAAAATGGACGGACGAAGTATCTGCAGGGACATTTGAAAGACAGGGATCATCCGACATTCTTTTCGGGCTCGACCGGACGAGTCGAGGTCGTGTTCGATGACTCATATTAGGTAGAAAGTCTCCAAACAAGAAAGATGAGTGGTCAAACTTTCCACGTCATGTCGATTAACTCAGGTGAAATCGACGGCTCATTACACTTTGGCGGGTCGCGAGCTTGGTTTTCTCTTCCGCGCTAATGTAGTTTCTACCACATGAGCAATTTGCTACTCCTTCGATACGAGAGTCCAACCTCCGGAGGAGTGTCTCTAATCTCGGACCGGCACCTGTACACAGCTACGCCGTCGCCGTTCGTTTTCGTCACGCTCGTCGAAGGCTGTTGTCGTGTGAATTTGTCGGAATGCCTCTCCTTGTTCGAATAGGTCCCATCCGCCATGAAGAAGAAAATCTACGTTGTCGACGACGAGCCGAAGATCGGTAAGTTATTTACCAACGTTCTCGAGCGGGACGGATTCGAGGTGATGGCGTTTATGAATCCGGTCAAGATGTTGAAGAAGCTCGAGGAAAAGAATGCCGTTCCGGATGTCATTCTTGCAGACATGATGATGCCGGAGATGAACGGGGTTGAACTCCTTGAAACTCTGACCGATCGGGGAGTGAACGTGCCGGTGATCATCATGACCGCTCACTCGTCGGTACAGACGGCCGTGGAGGCGATGCGGCACGGAGCGTTCCACTATCTCCAGAAGCCCGTTAACCTGGAGGAAATGCGGGCGCTGCTGGATAAGGCCCTGAAGCTGTATGGTGCGCAGCAGGAGCTTGAGGAAATCAAGACCAAGCAGAAAGCGAAGTATCCGATTGAAGGGATTCTCGGGACCAGTGATGCCATCGTCCGGGTCCGAGAAACGATCCAGACGCTGTGCAACGCTTCGAATACGACCGTTCTCTTTTCCGGGGAAACGGGCACGGGGAAGAACCTTGCGTCGAAAACGTTGCACTACAACTCGCCCCGGGCGAAGAAGCAGTTTACTGAAATTAACTGTGCGGCTTTGCCGGATAACCTACTTGAGGCTGAGTTATTCGGATACGAGGAGGGCGCATTTACGGACGCTCGCGACTCGAAGCAGGGACTCATCGAGGTGGCGGACGGAGGCACCCTGTTTCTCGACGAGATCGATTCGATGAGTATGGCGCTCCAGGCGAAATTGCTTTCATTTCTAGAAAGCCGTCAGTTCCGTCGTCTCGGTGGCGTGGAGGACCTCACGGTCGACACGCGCATCCTCTGCGCGACGAACGCGAATCTGGAGGAGAGTGTCAAGGACAAGCGGTTCCGGAAGGATCTGTTCTTCCGTATCAATGTCGTGAACGTCAAGCTTCCCGCGCTCCGTCATATGGACGAGGACGTTCTGGTTATTGCCGACCAGCTGATTCAACACTTCAGTCGTGACCTTGGGCGCGAGGTTGCGGGCCTTACCGAGGCAGCCGAACAGAAGCTACTGGATCATATGTGGCCCGGTAATGTGCGCGAGCTTCGAAATGTGCTGGAGCGCGCCATGATCTTCGCACGAGGAGATCACATTACAGCTGAGGACCTCACGCTTGCTCCTCCCGGGCGTCTGGGCGAGATGCATGCAGCGGGAGAGGCCTTTCAGTTCCCCATGAACCGTACGCTGAAGGACCTGGAGAAGGCTTACATCCAACGCACGCTCGAGACAAACGACAGCAGTTACGCCGACATTGCCGAGACGCTTGGGATTTCTAAGAAAACACTCTGGGATAAGCGGAAACGGTACAACCTTGATGAGGTGGTCGATCGTTAACCCAACTGCAACTTCTCCGACCGGACTGACGAACATTTTTTGCTATGGCTCTTCCTTCTCCTGACGCTGTCATCGACGAGCTAAACGACCTTCGCTCTTCCGTTAGTAAAGCGGGTGAGGTTCATGTCGATGCCGCCATTGCTGCTCTTCAGTCGCCGGCATCCCCGGGACTGGCAGGCCCCGAGCCGCAACCCTCGCTCTCCGTGAAGGGCCTTGCTGCGCGGATCGACCATACGCAATTGCGTCCCGAGGCGACCGACGCCGACATTGAGGCGGTGTCTCATGAGGCGATCGAGCATGCGTTCGCGAGCGTTTGCGTGGCTCCGACGTACGTCCCGCTCGTCAACGAGCTGCTTGAGGATTCCGGCGTTGCGGTCTGCACGGTGATTGGCTTTCCGCATGGAGCCAACCGCCCCTCCACGAAGGCGCATGAGGCCATGCAGGCCATCCGGGATGGTGCTGTTGAACTCGACATGGTGCTGAATATCGGTGCCCTCCGCTCTGGTGCGGTCGCGGATGTCGAGCAGGACATCGCGGAAGTCGTGAATGTGGCGCGGCGAGCCAGGGACGGCGGTCGCGATGTCATCGTCAAAGTCATCCTGGAAACGGCGCTCCTTTCCGACGCGGAGAAGGCCGTGGCGTGCATTGCCGCGAAGCAGGCCGGTGCGGACTTTGTCAAAACGTCTACGGGGTTTGCCGATGGCGGTGCTACCTTGCGTGACGTGGCGCTCATGCGGCAGGTTGTGGGTCCAGACATGGGCGTGAAAGCATCTGGAGGGGTCCGTTCAGCAGACGACGTCGAGGCTATGATGGCACACGGTGCGACTCGCATCGGCGCGAGCGGATCGGTCGCTATCGTCACGGGGGCGAAGACGGAGGCCTCCTACTAATCGGATCGGTCCCGTGCGAATGATACGATCTCTTTCGGCTCGGCCTGCGGGACGGTACAGCAGACCGGGCCCGCGCCGGGCAAGAAACGCCGCTCGTGTCCGGTCGTAGCACGTGCAGACCGGCCATCGTTCCCGTCGTCCACGTGCGACTGATTCCGCTCGCTCGACTCTTCGCGATTCGCTTTCGATCTATGCTTTCACGTCTTTCGCTGTTCACTCTCGCTCTTGCATTGATTCTTACCGCGTGCAGCGGTCCGCCAAAGACGGCGGATTCGGGTGATGACTCGTCGGATCGCGGGCCCCGGCCGGTCGATCGTCGTGATCGAGAAGAGCGCCGTGCGACGCTGGCCAGTGTGGAGACGTTTGATGTGTCTCAGTACCCGACACCGGCCGCGGCCCGCGAACTGGATCTGCGCCACCAGGTGCCGACGCAGTTGATGCAGGGACGCGCCGACGAGGGCGTGACGCAGACGATTGAAGGATTCCGTGTCCAGGTTTACTCCGCGCAGGACAAGCAGGCTGCCGAAGAATTTCGCGAGCGTGTGCGTCAGTGGTGGGCCGAGGTTCAGGACGACGCACCGGACGACGTTTTCCGCGGACGATTGCCCATCCTTGTCGAATACGGGCAGCCGTATTACCGCGTGCGCGTAGGTGCATTTGCGGATCGGGAGGAGGCTGCAGAGGCCCTCGAATTCGTGAAGCAGGAGTTTACAGATGCGTTCGTCGCCCGAAGCACCGTAACCGTCACCCGATAAGGTCGGTCGGCTTTTCGCGGCCATGCGACCCGTCCTGGTTGTACGGACGCAGGCGCATGCATCTTCGTGCGACGGTCTATACTACGCCTCGGGCGATGGTAGAAAGATGGTCGACAATGTCGGCTGCGTAGGTTTCGTGTTCGGGTTTCATCAGCACGCTTCGAAGAATGGCAGCGTCTTCCCGATCAGCGGTTAGATGTGGGAAGCGCGCAGATAAGCGCTCAGCGGAGAGGCGGTAGAGGCTGAGAAATACAGGTTCTTCCTCGTGATTCATCGCTGCATCGAACACCGCGCGACTCGCCGCATCCAGGGCGCTGAGCGACGATTCGCGGGGGACAGGAATGTAGCTCACAATGTCCGTTTCCGGCGCCGTGTACAATTCGAACGCGGCTGAGGCGTCGATCGTATCTGCCCACGTCCGGGCGGCCCGCATGCAGGCGGCGAGAATGGCACCAAGGCCATCGCTCGGCTCGAGCGGAAGGGCGCGAAGTGTCGTCCAGAGGGCCCCCGCTGCTGCTCCTGCGCGAGAGCATTCCAGCGAGATTTCGCCGAGGTGAAGGTCGTCGGACGTGAAGTACGTGTACGGCGAGTCGTGTTTGTAGAAGCGACCGACCGACGGATCACGAAAGAGCACGGCGCCACAACCGTACGGCTGTAGACCGTGCTTGTGAGGATCAATGGCGACTGATTCTGCATCTTCGATCGCGAGGAAATGACGGGCCGGAAATCCGTCGAAGGATTCGCTGTCGCCGTTCGCGAGAAGGCGGAAGAATCCACCGTAGGCCGCGTCCACGTGGACACGCACACCGGCTTCTCGGCATCGATCGACCACATCTGCGATTGGATCGACCGTGCCGAGCCCGGTCGTGCCGGCCGTCACCACGACGGTGCCAACGTCCTGCTTCGCGAGAATCTCCTCCAGCTTCTCCAATCGCATCCGGCCGTGGTTGTCCGTCGGGATGACGACCGGATTGACGTCCAGTACACCGCACATGCGTCCGTGTGTGTAGTGAGCATCGGCGCTGAAGGCAATCGTCTGGTTCGGGTGTTCTTCGCGCGCCACCCAGAGGGCTTCCAGATTGGCGATGGTGCCGCCGGCGGTGAGGTGACCCAGCGACTCTGCCGGAAATCCGAGCATGTCCGCAAGGTCCTCAATCACCTCTTTTTCCATCTCGCTCGTGGGAGGGCCTCCGTCCAGCGCGTGGTTATTCGGGTTCACGCACATGGCGGCCGCGTAGGCGGCGATAGCGACCGGGTGAGGCGGTTTGAGCATCTGACCCGCATATCTCGGGTGCCCGAACGGATAGTTTCCGCTCATTCGATCGGTGAACTCACCCAGCGCCGACCGGAGCCCAGCTCCATCTACGATGGTCGAGGGATGTGCCTCATACGGACCCCATCCGTCCGACCACTCTTGTATGGCTCCGACGGCCTCGCTGATCAACTCGTTCAGCGCCGGCTGTGTCGATGTCGTCGTCGATAATGAGAAGGGGGAGGAGGTATTGCCAGACATAGGCGATCGATGGACAAACGTGGCTGTGAGTTCTTTCGAAGGTACGTGGCGGAGCATGAAAAATCACTTGCCGTTGTCTCGGCGTTTTCTGACACCGACTGTGAACTCGTGACGTTCATGTGAGCCCGAACGGGTCGCGGAACCACCATTCACCAAAATGTGTGTTACACCACGCAACTTAGATGAGGACATCGATATTCATCGGCGACAGCAGGTATGGGAAGCATTTTGAAGCAGCGAATCAAGCAGGCGAAAGACTTTGAGTCGCTGGCGCAAGAGGCCATGCTCAACCTATTCGTTGCCGCAGCGCGGAGCCGCCGTGAGATGGAGACTGTGTGTCAGAATCACGATCTTCAGTTCAGTCACTACAACGTGCTCAGGATTCTCCGCGGAGTCCATCCCGACGGACACGCTCGGTGTGACATCATTGAGCGAATGATCGATCCGTCTCCAGACGTGACCAGGCTGATGGATAAGCTCGTTGAGCGAGACCTGGTGTCGCGGTCGAGAAGTGAGGAGGATCGACGCATGATGATCCATACCATCACGCCGAAGGGCCTTGACCTGCTGGAGCGAATGCACCCTGATGTTCAGGATGTGCAGAACTGGTTCGATGAGCGCGTCTCTGACCGTGATCTGCGACACCTGTCGCGTATATGCGAAGGAATCTACGGCAACGACGAGTAGTTGCTGTCAAAATAAGGCTCGACTTGATCTTGCTGCGAGACAGCAACGGTTTGTGTCCTCATATATGTGTTGCGACGCACAAATTAGCAGTTAGAACGGGCGCGCACTCAGCGCCCACCACCGAAGCAACCTGTTTTTCACCAAAACGAGTAACCGATTATGGCTACGTTTGCCGAACTTGATGCACAGCTAAACGATATGATTCTCCAGGGTAAGATTCTGGAGGCCTTCGAGAAGTTTTATGCCGAGGACGTCGTGATGGAAGAAGGAGACCAACGGCGGGAAGGCAAGGAGGCGAATCGAGAGTACGAAGAGCAGTTTGTTGGCGCGCTGACGGAGTTTCGTTCCGCAGAGATTCACTCGCGGGCGATAGATGAAGAGAACCGGGTCACCCTCTCCGAGTGGGAGAACGACTTCACGCTCGAGGGCGTCGGAGACGTGCTGCAGAAGCAGGTGTCGGTTCGCACCTGGAACGAAGACGGTCAGATCACGCACGAGAAATTCTACACGCTCAGTTAGCGCAGCTTCCGGCGGCTTCATACAGGGGGACACGCGTGTCCATCGAAAGCACCCTGACTTGATTCCGTTGGAAAAGGGGGCGGGCCCGTAAGGGCTCGTGCCCTTTTTTATTTTGCCACTCTCTCACTCGTGCATGCAGATTGATATGAACGCCTACTTCCCAACGATCGGTCGTATCCTTCTGGGTCTCATTTTCGTAGCCTCCGGGTTTAATAAGGTCATGCAGTTCGAGGGGACGCAGCAGTACATGGAGGCGAATGGTCTTCCCGCCACGGCTATTTTACTTGTGGGAGCCATCATCTTCGAACTTGGAGGCGGACTCATGGTGATCCTGGGGTTCAAAGCCCGCACCGGATCGCTGGCACTGGTACTTTTTCTGATTCCCACCACGCTTGTTTTCCACACCAACTTTGCCGAACAGACGCAGGTAATTCAGTTCATGAAGAACCTTGCTATCATGGGAGGACTTCTTTATGTGGCTGCCCACGGTGCAGGGCCGGCTGCGATCGAGAACGATTCGGTGTCATCGGACGTGGCGCCGTCGTGATATTGGAAGCGTGCGCGTCATCTCGGATAGACGATTTACCACGTCGCGAGTCGGCTCCAACATCGGGGTCGGCTCGTCGCTTTTGGTGAGGTCGATCCGGCCGTCCAAAAAAAGTTCAAGATCGGGGAACGTGCTGGAGGTTGCATTCGTGCATCCCCCGATGATGCCGTCCCAGTGTGGCTTGACGGTTGTATTGGGATTCTTCGGAAACGCATTTCCATGTCGGGGCATGACGTATCCGGAGGCATCGTCTCTGCGAGGACGTACACAGCGGCTCAAGCGATCATCGGTCGCTGTGTGCAAAGGCCGTCACCACTTTGCGAGCTTCGTCCCGATCGGTCGAAGTACCTTCACGTTCCCCCACGTCCCGAGCGATCCCACCTCTGATTATGCTGCCTGAATGGGCTCCGAACCTTCTCGTCTTTGCCGGTCACGCGCCACTCGTCCTCCTCGCGACCGGTCTAGTGATTGATCTTTTCGTTCTCCTTCGCCCGAAATGGGACGCGGGTCCGGCCGCTGCGACGAGTGTATATGTCGCCGCCGGTGTCGCTGCGGTCATTGTGTATCTGGCGGGGCCCGATGCCGTTGCCAGTGTGTATCAGGTGGACGGGGTGACGACGGTCTTCGAACAGCATGTAACATTTCGGTGGTACACGCTGCTTTTTGCAACCATCTACGGCCTGGTACGACTCGGTTTGTCATTTCTACCTGCGGTGCAGGAATTGATGATCACGCAGGTCATCCTCGTTCTCGTCGCAGCCGGCGGAATCTATCTGTCCTGGCAGACGACCACGGCGCAGGCCGAGCTGGTTCATCGATATGGTGTGGGTGTCCAACCCGTTGCGGAGGTGCGTCAGCAACAAGCAGAGGAAGAGGAAGCGACGCCGCAGGGCTTCACGGAACGGGAAGATGCATGGAGCTGGACCCCGACAACGCCCGGGGCCTGGAAGGATGCGATGACATGGGTCGATGGAGCCCCAACCGACGTTCAGAGCTTCATTTTTCAACCGGAAGGCGACGGTCCGCCCGGTCTCGCGCTGTATCTTCGTGACGCCACCGTTCTGTTCACGGCACCGGTCGAAATGAGAACGGCAGACATTCGTGCGTCACTAAACGTCGACGCATTTGATGGAACGGTTTCGATCGTCCACAACGTACGCGGGGCCGCCTTCTACGACTACTTGCAGCTCGACGAAAATCGACTCCGGCTCGCTCGCCGCGAGGGGAGTGCCGTTCGAGTTCAGGACGCGGCCGACTACGGACTGCAGGGCTGGCGCTCCTACCGGCTGATCGTGGAACGGGCCGACCGCAGCGGGTTTGTCGGCGACCAGATGGTGGTCTCAGGAAGTGACACGCCGGCCTCTCCCGGCACCGTTGGGCTGAGGCTAAGTGGGACCGGACTGGTGCGCCTTCGCTCGATGGCGGTGCAACCGATCCCTGTGGAGGCGACGGAGGATACCACCGACCAGCAGTAAGCCTCGGAGACATGGCGGCAATTATTATGAGCCCCGATCGTCTATGTCATGGCTTCACGGAGAACGTCCGCGTCGCGCTCCGGCAGTGAGGGATTGATCTTCATACCGGTCCCGATCTCGAAGCCGGCGTCGATGGACATACGTGGCCGAATTCGGAGACTCCAGTGTAGATGTGCGGCCTCTGATTCGTACGCGAGAGCGGTCCGGACGAAGAAGTTATAGTCTGGACCGCCAAGCGCCCGTCGAAGAGCACGAAGCGTGTCGCGCAGAATACTAGCTAGCGCGCCCTCCGTGCCGTTTATTCGCCCGAACTCAGGTTCGTGCGTCGTCGGCATAATCCACACTTCGTACGGGGATCGGGCTGCGTAAGGGACGAATGCAGCATATGCGTTATTCTCGCGAATGAGTCGCGTGCCACTGGTCCGTTCTTCGTTGAGCATTTCGCAGTACGGACATTCGCCTGTTTCATGATACTGTGCTTCGGCTCGTCGCTCTTCTTCGACGACCATCGCCGGCTCGATCGACGGAGCGATAATCTGGCTATGCGGGTGAGGAAGGGAAGCCCCGGCGCTCGCTCCGTGATTGTGGAAGATGAACGGTATCAGTTCATCCCCATCGGTGCGGAGCGTGTGATACCGAGACTGGTAGGTACCGATCAGGGCCTCGACGTGCTCGACCGACATCTGAGAGACGGCTTCGTGGTGTCGCGGTGTCGCGATGATGACTTCCTGTCGACCGAATCCGCTCTGCCAGTTGAACATCTGGCACGAGTACAGATCCGGCTCACCATTCGTCGTCAGCGCCGGGTATTTGTTCGGAACCGAGCGCGTTAGCCACGAACCCTCATCGCGAGGTGGCGGAGCGCCATCGCCACGGACCGACGCATTTTCGAACAGCACCTCGGGCAGCATATGTTCATGACCTGGGCAGAAGGGGCAGCCTTCGACGGGCCCGTCCGTCTCTTTGACGCTGGTATCGTCCTCAAACTGCTTCGGGCGGTCGCTTCGACCCGGCGCGCAGACGACCCACTGTTTCGTGATCGCGTCCTGGCGAAACTCGGAAGGGTAGGACATTCAATGGAGCGGTGTACGGGCGGAAAATGAACTCGGACCCGGAAAAAGAACAAACCGCACGCCACATGTAGGATGCAGACGCGCGGTTTGCTCAACTCGAAGCCGATGCTTGTGCGGTGGATGTCTACCGAAGAGCGTCCTCAAGTACCGTGGCAGCATCCGTTTTGGCGTCGCGGTATTTCACGATGACTGGAGCGTAGAGCGACAGGCCGTGTTCATCGCCGAAGTCAGAGTCTACCGATCGTGAACCCGGAACGACGACGGCACCCGAAGGCACTTCGAGCGGATCCTCGTTCGTGCCTCGGATAACCGTTTCATTCACGGTGTCATAGAGGCGCGTAGAGGCGGTGAGCGTGACGCCAGATGCCAGAACAGCGCCTTCGCGAACCACGCAGCCTTCGTAGACCCCGCACCCACCGCCGACGAATACGTCATCTTCGATCACGACGGGGGCGGCATTGACCGGCTCGAGGACGCCTCCAATTTGTGCTGCTGCGGATAAGTGGACGCGTTTCCCGATCTGCGCGCAGCTGCCAACCAGGGCGTGCGAGTCGACCATCGTGTTCTCGTCAACGTAGGCCCCGACGTTAATGTACATCGGCGGCATGCAGACGACACCGGACGCCAGATACGACCCGGTTCGGACCGACGAGCCACCCGGGACGATCCGCACGTTTTCCGATTTCAGCACCGGGCGTGGCGGGTAGGTGTTCTTGTCGAAGAACGGGAACCGTTCTGTCGAATAGTCGACAATTTGTCCGATCCGGAAGCCGAGCAGGATGCCTTGTTTGACCCAGGCATGGGCGGCCCAGGAGCCGTCGTCCTGACGGGAGGCCGCGCGAACATCGCCGCGATTGAGGGCGCGAACGAGATCGGCGACGGCATCGCCGGCGGACCCCCGGGCGACGTCGTCGCCCTGTTCTACGAGAGATTCGATGCGTTCACGGAGCGTCTCGGACATAAGTTGATCGATGGCTGGGAGAAAACGGGTGTTGTACCGTATCAACCATTCCGTCGAGGGTCAAGCGAGCGACGGGAAAAATACAACTCGTCGCCCGAATCCACCGGAAATACGATCGATCGACTGTGCAATGCGAAGCTAGAATGCCGGAGCAGGTCCCGCGACGGCGAGTCCCCAGACCACCCCGGAGGCGATGAGGGGGACAGCGATGTTGTCGTTAATCGGAAGGGGAATCGCTTCGGCAATCGACGCGGTGACGACGCCTGCGATTTGGAGGGGAAATGCGAGCGGAAAAAAAGACGTGACAATCAACCCTGTTGTAATGAAAGCAAGCGTTCCTTCCACGGTGTGCCGCCGTCCGGGCCACCGATACTGGCCGACCGCCCGACCGACGAGGGCAGCCGCGGCGTCCGCTATCATCGTCATGACGAACATCGGAACGGCGATCCAGAGCGGGAAGATGAGCGTAAGGAGCGTGGCGGCAACCAGTACGCTCGTAGCCCCATTGATCACGACGCCGGTTCCCACGTCGGGTAGCTCTTCCGTTCGCATCAGCGGTCCGAAAATCGTCCGAATCAGGCGGTTCACACGCGAAGAATAGGCGCGAAGAATATCAGCACCGACGGCGATGGCGGTCAGTGGTATGAGGACCCAGAGCGCTGTTTCGCGACCTAGCGCATCCATCCCGAATGGTACAATCAGAGCGAGGAGGTGCAGGGCCTTTCGCTTGACTTCTGCACCATACCCGAATCGATCGTCCGAGTGTCCTGGTGCTGATGCAGTTGAATTGGATGAGGAGTCAGACGAAGCCTCGGTCATGGGGGTAGGAGGGAATAGGAAAGCGATCGGGACCGCCAACCTGTCAAGACGACTGAAGTTCGTTTCGAACCGGCGCATGTGGACACGCTGCAGCCACCTGCACAATCCGTTCAGTAAATTGAATGGTCAGGTGAAGCGTGTTGAATCGTGGGAGGCGCGCCCGCGCAATGCTGTCAACCCGAACTAGGAACCCCACCGCATGCACCGGTCCATATTTGTGCACCGTTTATCCGTCATATCGCCAACAGGTAACAACTCTGTGCAGGCGCCGATTTTTGGGAACGGTTCGGCATGCGAGTCTTCCGACTCGTAGGACCTTAGGCCGTATGTAATCCAGCGATGACCAAGGGCGGGACACGTTCCGCGGCCATCGATCTACACTCTGATCATAACGTCGATACATGGACATGCTTTCCAAGCGCACGCTTCGACTCGCTTTTTCGTTTCTACTGATCGCCGGTGTCGTCACGGGATGTGGAGGGGAGGAGGCCTCCGATAGTTACAGTGATGACATGGCCGAGCAGCATCAGGATGATACCCCGCAGGCGACTGCGGCGGCTCAGGAGCCGATGATCCCGGTGCGTGCGAGCACCGTCACGTACGGTGCGACGGAGGCGGGGGAATCGATTACCGGGTACATGGCTGTTCCTGAAAATCCGGACTCGGTTCTCACCGCCTATGGCATGAATCCAAAAACCGATTCGCTGCCGGGCGTCGTTGTCATTCACGAGTGGTGGGGGCTGAACGACAATATCCGAACGGCCGCGCGCAGGATGGCCGGAGAAGGGTATCGGGTGCTGGCCGTTGATCTTTACGCGGGAAGCGTAGCGGATACGCCCGACGGGGCTCGTTCCCTGATGGAGCAGGCGATGAAGACGCCGGACCGACTCGCTGAGAATCTTGCATCGGCCAACGCGTATCTACGCCGCGAGGGGGGAGCATCCAGGACGGCTGTGATGGGATGGTGCTTCGGAGGAGCGATGACGCTTACTGCTGCCGTTACCCAACCGGATGGATACGAGGCGGGCGTGATATATTATGGTCGCGTTAGCGATGTCTCGCAGGAAGAACTCGAGCCCATTTCTTTTCCGATGATAGGCTTCTTCGGTGCAGACGATAGCAGCATCCCAGTTGAGTCCGTCAACGAGTTCGACACGAAGATGGACGAGGTCGGTAACACGTTCGAAGCGCACATCTACGAGGACGCCGGTCATGCCTTTGCGAACCCATCCGGAACGAACTACAATCCGGAAGCAGCCTCTGCTGCCTGGGACAAGACAACGGCGTTCTTGAAAGAGCACCTCTACGGTGCGACCGACATGGATGCTGAATCTGATGAAACCTAAACCGGCACACTCCGAAGGCCCAATCACCAGCTTGGGCTAGGACTACCGCCCGCCTCCGACGTCCTCGATATGGAATCGGTGCGGAATCGACGTCTAGGGCGAGCCATTCTGCGCCCAGGTGGATCGACCGCCTGCTGGATCCGTACAGTGCGCCGGACATCACGACGCTGGATCCTCCGGTGGTCCAGGCGTTGCGATGCTTCTCGATGCCATCCTTTCCGACACACGATTCTTGCCCGAATGCCTGACTTTCCACCATTGCAGAACGACCTCATTTTGCGTGTGGCTCGCGGCGAGTCCACTCGTCGAACTCCCGTCTGGATGATGCGGCAGGCCGGACGATATTTGCCCGAGTATCAGGCGGTCCGCGCCGAACATGAGTTCTTCGACGTGGTCGGGACGCCAGAGCTAGCGGCGGAGGTCACCATTCAGCCGATCGATCGGTTCGACCTGGATGCTGCGATTATATTTTCGGACATCCTGGTGATTCCGCAGGCACTCGGGCTCGAGGTCCAGATGGTCAAAGGGAAAGGACCACATTTCCCGAACCCGGTGCGCGAACCGTCGGAGCTGTCGCGCCTCACGGACGATCCGGATGTCCACGAGGAGCTTGGGCATGTGTACGATGCCCTAACACTGACGAGGAAAGAACTGAACGGTCGTGTACCGCTCATCGGATTCAGTGGCGCGCCGTGGACCCTCATGGGGTACATGATCGAGGGCGGTGGGAGCAAGAATTATAAGAAGGCGCGGGCCTGGTTGTATGAAGCTCCGGAGGCGGCACACCGGCTTCTGCAAAAGACGACGGACGTCATTATCGAGTATCTGATCGGGCAGGTCGACGCCGGTGCGCAGATGCTGCAGGTGTTCGACTCCTGGGCAGGCCTTCTCGGACCGAAAACGTTCAGAACATTTGCTCTGCCCTACCTGAAGCAGATCGCCGAAGGAGTCAAAGAGGCGCATCCGGAGGTTCCACTCGTCGTCTTCGCCAAGGGCGCGCACTACGCTCTCGAAGACCTCGTCGAGACGGAGTATGATGTGATCGGTCTTGACTGGACGATGGATCCGAAGGCGGCCCGGCTGGTCGTTGGTGAGCGGGTGACGCTGCAGGGCAATCTGGATCCGTGCATGCTCTACGGCGACGAGGAGACGATTCGGCGCGCCGTTCAGGATATGCTCGCCGGTTTCGGGTCCCATCGCCACATCGCCAACCTTGGACACGGCATGCATCCAGATCACGATCCTGAGCACGCCCGCGTTTTCGTCGACAGTGTGCACGAGGTGTCCGAACAAATGCGCCACGTCTAACCTTACGACCGGCCTTTCGGACATGAGTGAAAAGCAAAAAACGCCCTGCCGGTCTCATGCCGGTGGGGCGTTTTGTGTTGTTCGGCCAAAATGATTGCCCGGGGTGAACTAGGTTGCCCCGGCGTTTTGAACTGCGGGAACCTCGGCCTTGGCTCTACTACGCCGCATGCGGGCCGGCGTATTCCACGTGGCCTCGTCCGGCACGTCGCACAGCCATAGCATCTTCCATACGAAATGGACCATTCATGATGCGGATCGTGGCATCGTGAGCATGAGCCGCCCGTGCGAGCATCATGAGCTGCGAGACGGTAAAGTCGCTAGCATCGACGATTACGTCGTCGCCGCCTTCAATTCGCTTGACTACTGTGTCGTACAATGGAAGAGTAAGATCGATACAGTGAGGACATAGAGGTAAAACATATGATACGGCGTGGAGATTCCACATGAAGCTGGGCTAGACGGTGCGAATGCGTAATTTCACTGTGAATGTTGCTGCAGAGACTCCGTCTTCGGCTCTTCGATGTCCGTGGCAGTGCTTTGTGGTCCATGGTTGAGAACATGTAGAGTCCGTCGCAGAGACCCATTCGGCTCGGAATGAGATGTACCGTTGTCGAAATCGTCGTGACTGCCGACGGATCGTCACGTACGAAGACAGGTTTGAACGTTCGCTCATCCTGGTTCCACTCAACGCCTTGTTTTACATGTCCGAGGCCGACGTATCGCGACGAACACTGCCCGAATCGCCGGATGCTCTTGCCCTGCTTCCCATGCTGTACGTGGCCTGGGCAGATGGTGTGCTCACCCCGGCGGAGATCTCGCTTTTGCGGGATCGGATCGAATCCATCCATGACCTGCCGTCCGTCGTGCGCGAGGAGGTGTGCCCCTATCTCGATCCGTCCAATCCGCCATCGCCTGAGGCCTACGATCGATGGGTTCAGGTGCTTCGAGAGCACGTGGAGGCGCTGCCCCAGGACCGGCGGATGACGCTCGCAGAAGTCGGTCTGTCCATAGCATCGGCTGGAGGCGACGGAGCAGCGGTTTCGTCGTCGGTGCGGGCTGCGCTAACGGACCTCGAGGGAGCCGTCGGAGTGGACGGCCCAGGGATGGTCCGTGAGCTCCGAGAACAGCGACCGGAGCCGGCAACCGGAGACCGCGTTACGCGTCCGGCCCGTTTCGACATCGAGAAGCTCACTCGACATCTGGACGGTGACCGACACGACCACATCGACCACATGCGGACGCTGCTGTCGGATCCCGCGTTCGCGTACCCACCGAAGCTGACCACGCCCGAGTATCGTGAGCAGGTCATGGAATGGCTTACCATTCTTGCGGATCAGGGCTTGGGAGCCCTCTCTTATCCGGAGGAATATGGTGGAGGAGGGGATATGGGCGATTTCATCGCGACGTTCGAAGCGCTCGCGATGCACGACCAAAGTCTGGTGGTAAAGTACGGTGTCCAGTTTGGACTCTTTGGCGGAAGCGTGTATCGGCTTGGGACGCAAAAGCACCATGAGCGGTATCTTGATGGCATCGGCTCGCTGGAGATTCCCGGTTGCTTCGCGATGAGCGAGCTTGGTCATGGTTCGAACGTCCGCGACATCCAGACGACGGCGACGTATGACCCGGAGACGGAGACGTTCATCATCTCCACGCCATCCGAGGCGGCGCGCAAGGAGTGGATCGGAAATGCAGCGGTGCACGGAGAGCTGGCTGTCGTCTTTGCCCAGCTGAAGACGCAGGGCATGCATCACGGCGTCCATGCGTTCATCGTGCCCATTCGTACGCCGTCGGGGGAGGTGATGCCCGATGTGCGCATCGAAGACTGTGGCGAAAAGATGGGGTTGAACGGTGTCGACAACGGTCGGCTCTGGTTCGACGACGTTCGGGTGCCACGGGAGAATCTCCTTGACCGGTTTGGTACGGTGGCAGCGGACGGGACGTACGACAGCCCGATTCCGAGTTCCGGGAAACGGTTCTTCACGATGCTCGGCACGCTCGTCGGCGGGCGGATCAGTGTCGCGCGAGCAGGCCTGATGGCCGCAAAATCTGGACTGACCATTGCCGTGCGATACGGAAATCGCCGCCGCCAATTTGGGCCCAAAGACCAGCCCGAGGTTCCGCTCCTAACGTACCGGACCCATCAGCGGCGCCTGCTTCCGCGTCTCGCCAAAACATATGCGATCGACGCTGCCCTCCAGAACCTGACCGAGACATACATTTCTCGTTCGATCGACGAGGGGCTTGAGGATGTCGAGGCGTCAGCGAACGCTCTAAAAGCGTACGCAACGCGGCATACGACCGATACCCTCCAGGAGGCAAGGGAAGCCTGTGGCGGGCAAGGCTACCTCCACGAAAATCGGATCTCGACCCTGATGGCCGACACCGACGTCTTCACGACGTTCGAGGGAGACAATACCGTCTTATTGCTCCAGGTCGCGAAGGGATTGCTGTCCGATTTTCAGCGCGAATTCCGGGACCTCAATATTCTGGGTATGGTCCGGTTTGTCGCGAAAGATGTTCTCGAGCGCCTGTCCGAGACGAATCCGCTTACGTCCAGTCAGACGGATCCGGAGCATCTGCGTAGTCGCGATTTCCAAATGAACGCACTGGACTATCGAGCCGATCGGTTGCTTCAGACCGCCGCGCAACGTCTCCGAGCTCGGCTGAATGATGACATAGATCCATTCGACGCGTTCATCGACGTGCAGGATCATCTCAAAACTCTGGCGGAGGCCCACGCGGAACGGGTTACCCTCGAGGCCTTCATTCAGGAAAACGACACGGTAGAAGATGAGAGTGTACGTGCCGTGCTCGATCGTCTTCGGAGCCTGTTTGCTCTTCATGCGATCGAGACCGATCGCGGCTGGTTCCTCGAGGCTGGTGTCCTGGGAAGTGCAAAGTCGAAAGCCATTCGAACGGAGGTCAACCGACTCTGCGAAGAGGTGCGTCCGGACGCCGAAGCGCTGGTCGATGCGTTTGCGATCCCCGATGCCTCTCTCGCCGCGCCCATTGGTACCGGCGATCGTCACTAAGTCCAGTCGGCTAGGGCATCTGGCGCCGTACCGGTGCAATTTGCGGCTGAATGAGACGAGCCGGGCCGGTCAGAACGATGGACAAGTCGGATGGGGCAAGATATTGCCGGACGACGCGCTGTACGTCCTGCGGACGGACGCTGCGAATACGCGCCTGATACTTCAGAAAGTACGACTCGTCGAGGCCGTGTCGGTTCAAAAACATCATCTGGTCAGCCAACCCATCACGAGTGGAGCTCTGCATGAGAAAGCGGTCAACCAGAACGGTTTGTGCCCGGTAGACCGACGAGCTGTCCGGAGCGGTATTGCGGAGCTCTTCCAGGATTGCTCGAACCGTTTGCACCGCCGGGCGAGTCTGCGTTGGCCGGGTTGCTACGACCGCGGTCCAGTACGTTGTCTCCCGGTGCGGAACGAGCAGGCTGTACGGGGAGGAGGTGGAGGCGAGCGATGTCGACTGTGCGAGGCGAGATGTGTGGCCGCCTCCGATGAGTGTGGTGGCCACCTGTAGGGCAGCGTAATCTGTGTGGCCGGGCGCGACCGTCGGTGTGCCAATGGCAACAGCCACTTGTGACCGGTTGGGGCGATCAATGACTGTCACGTCGCCTCCAGGCCCAGTAGTAACCTGGAGCGGAAGGCCGGACGCGGTTCCTTTCCACGTGCCCAGGTGTTTCCGTGCACTCTCGATCGCATCCGAGGGACGAAAAGAGCCGGTGACGTACAGGGACGCGCGATCGGGTGCGACATGCCGGCGAATGAATGATGCGACGTCGGCGCCCGTGAAGCCGCGAATCTGCGCCTGTGATGGCAGCGGGCGCCCGTATGTTTCGTCCTGATACATCGTGCGACGAAGTTGCTGCCGCGCATCGGCCTGTGGCGAAGGGGAGTGGGTGAGGACTTGTGCGGCGTGCGTCCGTGCGGAGTCAAGCGCAGAACGTTCCGAAATATCGTCCAGCGATGTGTTGACAAGTTGCCGCATGCGACGGATGGCCACCGGAGCAGCGGACGCTGCGACATCGGACGAAAAGACCATCGCATCCGATGTCACCGTTACGTCAACAGCCATTTCACCTGGCGCGTCGGAGGTGCTCTGTAAACGAAGCCAACGCGCCGTCACATCGGCGAGGCCCGCCTCAGACTGCGATTCGTACGCCGTTCCAGCTTCAATGACGAATCGCACCGTGGCGCGACCGTCGGTATCGTACGGCGTAAGCGTCACGCGAACACCGTTGTCAAGTACGGTGGTACGTTGTGGATGCGGCCCCTCGTTCGATTCAATCGAGGGAGGAGTCGATGCCGACGCGGGTCGGAAAACGAGGGAAACCGCGGCAATCAGGCAGATCAGGAGAACGGCAGTCCGGGACATGAACCGGGGGGCGGAGGAACGGGGACGAAGTAGCGATGCAATCCAGCAGACGTGTGCCGGAAGAGAGAGGAGCGGGACCGAGACGTACGAAGATGAACGACCGGACCAGCTGTCACGAGATGGGGACGTGCTCGTGACGTACAGTGCTGGGGCACAAAAACGATACCTCGGGTTGCCATCGATGGCGGTCTGACGGTCCCTCATCGAATTCGCACAATAACATACCGGTTAGAAAAAATACCGGAATCCAATGGCTCCATCGAACCGAAGCTGAGACGCATCGGCGATCTGCAGAGTCGGGGCAACTTCAGCAAAAATATCTATCGGAGCATCACCGAGCATGTACGACACACCCATCGGTGCCCGGAGTGCGATGTTGGCATCCTGATTTTCGATAAACGTGAGCTGGAGTCCCGGTCCCACGTAAAGTGCCATTAGGCCGTCACCGACGGATACCTGCTCGAAATTGTGGAAAATGTAGTCCCCCTGGAGAACGAGATAGGATGCACCTGCGGCTTCGTCGCTGATCACAAACGACGTTGCACCCTGGAATGCATGACGCTCGGAAATCCAGAGCTTCATCGTCAGGCCAACCGGGTTCAGTCCACCATTCGAGACGCCAATCTGTCCGCCTGCTCCGATGCCGGTCGTCTGGGCGCGTGCATCCGTTATGATTGTTACCAGGAGACCGGCGATCAGAATAGCGAAAACGGTACGGGCAATTTGCGTCATGGCCGGGTGTGGTCGTGATGGAGTCGGTGCGGTGGATGGCGCGGGTCGGAAACGTTAACGCCACACGTTCAACGTCTGCAATCGAGGGATCGAAAGTCAACTGGCAGATTGGAAGTTGGCGCAAAACCATCCGCCGTGTTTCCGTTGGTGCCCGTGAACAAGCGACCGGGGTGTAGTGTGAAACGGTAGAGCGAGTGGCTCAACAACTGCCTTTCCCTTTCACTACCGTACGTCCGGAATGCGACGCGATCGTGTGTTCAATTTCTCGATGATCGCTCTTCTCTTGGTCGCAACCCTGAGTTGGGGCGGAACGGCTCGCGCAGAAGATGGCCGGGGCGGATCCACGTCGTCCAGGATTGCTGAAGAAGACGCCGTGGCTAGTGACTCCCTGGATGGGCCCGAGGCTGTCGCAGCGGCCTACCTGGATGCGTTTCGCCGAACGGACTGGGAGGGATGCGCGCGCCTGATGCATCCAGACGCCCTGCAGGCGCTAAAGGACGTCCTCATTCGTGCCGCCGAAGCCGATTCCTCTAGCGGCATTCCTGACGCTCTTTACGGAGATAATACACCGCGTGAGACGATTCGATTTGCGCCGCCCGCGGAACTGTATGCCCGCATGCTACGGGTCGTGTATCAGAAATCGCCGCAGGCAACGGAGGTGCTGGATGGCCTATCGTCGAAGGTGATCGGACACGTCGACGAGACGGACACCCTGGTTCACGTGATTGCGAGAACGCACGTTGATGGCCGGAGCGGAGATGAGCGTGGACAGGCTCTGTCCCAGATTGAAGTGTTTTCGCTCGAGCGGTATCAGGAAAGCTGGCGCCTTCGGCTCACCACCGACGTGAAAAATGTCGCCCGTGCAGTGCAGAAGCGTCAGTAGGTCGACGCCGAGACCATCGTGGTTGTGCGCCGGATGGAAACCCGGTGGGTCCAGGCAGTCCCGGTCGAAGACTCGGTTTTCTATCTAAAAGCTGACGCTGCTGTCGTCGATGCGCTCTTCGCCCTCATCGCTGAAGCGGGTCATGGTCCACGGGTCTTGCTCGTATCCATCCTGATCGCAGATGACTTCGTGGCCCAGGTCTTCAAAAGCGGCTTTCGCGCAGGCTCGGATCGTCGTCCACGGCAGGTTGGGCCCGTTGAACCAGACGCTGGTGTAGGGACCTCCCTCGATATTCTCGGCCACGAACACGCGTACCGTTTCCCCGGAATAATCGACCTCGTACGTCAGGGCGGGTTCGGTCCGAACCTGCTCAACCGAACCGAATTGGTTGCTTAACCACTTCTCGGCTTTTTCCTTCGACAGGTCGCGTACGTAAATTTCGATGGAGGCAGACATCCGCGTTCAAAGGCTAGGTCAAAGAGGGCGCGCTGATGCACCGGTGGTATGCAAGTTGACACCTGACGAGTTGCAATTCAGTTCCAGCAATGGATGCTCGACGTCAATTCGCATCGTCCTCTTCGGTCTCGTCTGCGTCGACGCGTGACACGGTGAGGTACAAGAGCGCCAACACGGCGAGAAATCCACCGCCGGCAAGCGCATAACTGAACTGTCGAGTAACGAGACCGAAAACGACCAGGCCGATATCGAAGATTGCGAGCATGACGATAGAGGCCAGCAAGAGACGAGACATTCGGCAGCCGGATCAGGAAGGGAGGAGGACAAGCGTGAGGGGCGCATCCGGCAATCGGCCGTCCGCGTTGCGTTGCGACCGATGATTTCGCGAACGTGGATGCGCCCCTATCGAGTTGACGGCAATCTAAACGACATTATCGGGGTCGCGTGAGTTCAATCGCACCATGAAACAGTGAAATCCGAGATGAAGGCCATCATTTACTGGTCCGCGATACCACGCTCGCCACTTTCATCGTTACTGAGACGACCATGCTTTAGTCGGAAGGGATCTACCGTCTGAAAATTGCATTTACCATCCAGCCGAGACGTGGTGTGCATCCCGATCACGGCGTTTCGGTCCTCTCTTTTCTTTCCCGTCGATGATTTCGCGATGCGCCGGCTGTTTGCTCTGATTTTTGCGCTGTCCTGCCTGTTCGTCATGGCCGGATGCAGCGACACGTCGTTCGTCGGTAAACGTGTTGACAACTTTACGGCATACTACAACACCTATTATAATGCCGAGAAGTCGTTCGAGGAGGGCGTCGAAGCGGTCCAGGACCGCCGCAGGTCCGAGCCGGTCGATATAACCGTGTACCTGCCGCTTTTTCTCGAGGCGCAGAACGGGAACGCAGAGGCATTTGAGACGGCCATCGAGAAGAGTGCCGATGTTTTGCGCGAGCACCCGAATTCCAAGTGGGTGGATGAGTCGTTGATGCTGATTGGGAAGTCATATTATTTCCAGCAGAACTACGTCGGCGCAGAGCAGAAATTTCGAGAGGTTCAGGACCTGGGAGGAGAACTGGAAGAGCAGGCGCGTTTCTGGCTCGTGCGGACCCTGGTTGCCGCCGATCGCCCGGAGGAAGCGGAACGCGTATCGGCGTCGCTTCTGACGGAAGAGGGTCAGGCCCTGGGCACGTGGACCGCCCGTACGTGGCTGTCTCGTGGGGATGCCTTTGTCCGACAGGGGCGATGGAATGATGCTGCAGAGGCGCTGACGACGGGGTTGAGCGGTGATCTTCCTCGACGACTACGAGCACGCGGGGCGTTCCTGCTCGGACAGGTTCGGGAAACGCTCGGTGATCCGTCGGGTGCGCGGTCGGCTTACGATCGATCCGTCGATGCTGCGAATGCATATGAGCTCGTGTATGCCGCTCGCCTGAGCTCCATTCGTGTGCAGGGATTGAACGGAGAGCCGGCTCGCGCACTGGACCGCCTGGAGGAGATGGAGGAGGACGACAAGAACTTCGAGCGTCTCGCCGCACTTCGCGTCCTACGGGCCCGGTTGCTCGATGCGCAGGGGAAAGCAGCAGATGCGAAGTCCGTACTCCAGGACGTTCTATATGAACCGCCACCTGCGCAGGGTGTCACCCAGGGTCGTGCGCATTATGCACTCGGCTCGTTGTATCGAGATGCGTACGACGACTTTTCGCGGGCAGCTGCTCACTTTGACACGGCTGCAACCTCTCTCCGTCAGCCAAGCAGCACATCCGAGTCGCTTCTGTTGACGCCGATGGCGATTACGAACAGTGAGTCGTTGGGCCGCCGGTTTCGCACAATTGCCCAACGCGCCTCGGCAGTTGCGCGAATGGATTCGTTACTTAGGCTCGGAGATATGTCGCGGGAGGAGCTTCGCGCCGAGCTTGAGGAAATTCAGGCCCAGCAGGCTGAGCAACGTCGCGCGGAGCGTGAACGCGAAAATCAGCGTGCAGCGGCTCGCCAGTTTTCGAATCGAAACGTCGTAAACCAGCGGAGTCAGTCGTCCCAGCAGCTCGCCGCATCGACCGGTAGCACCTTTCTTTTCCACGAGAATCCGACGCGCGTTCAGGAGGGGAGGCGGATGTTCGAACGGCAGTGGGGCCCGAGGCCGCGCGTGGATAACTGGCGTCGGAGCGCTGCGATCGAGCAACGCCAGGATTCGCAGGCGCCCGACCCAGATGCGAGAAACGACGGGGAGGCGGAGGCGGAAGCGATCGCGGATTCACCGACCGATCCTCCAGCCGGTGCTACGCCGATGCTCGATGTCGGCGAGATCCCGCGTACGGAAGCCGACCGGAAAGCCATGCGGGCAGACCGCGCAGTGGCCCAGTATGAGCTTGCGACCGCCCTTTTCCTCAATGCCGAGCGGCCCGATTCGGCTGCGACGTGGTATCGCCGGATCATCGAGGAGGATGCGCAATCATCGGTGGCGCAGCGGGCTCTATACGCGCTTGCAGAGGTGCGCACCGCAGAGGGTCGCCCCGAGGATGCACGGCGACTCTATCAGCAGGTGATCGAGGAATACCCGAACTCAGTCTTTGCCCAACGAGCGCGTCAGCGTCTCGGTCGCGCCGAGGTGGAAGTTGCCGACACAACCGCTGTTGCGGAAGCGGCGTACGCGAAGGCGTTCCGCGCGTGGCAGGACGGAGAGCGGGCGCGGGCGCAAGTCGAAATGGCACGTGTGGCACAAGATCACGACTCGTCAACGGTCGCTCCGCGCGCTATACTCGCGCTCGCGTCGATTGCGATCGACGACCTGCGCGGTCAGGAGTCGGTTGAGCCGGATTCCGTGGTGATGGCATTCCTGCGCAGTGACGTCGTGGATTCCAATATCGTAAAGAGCGGGCGGGATCGTCTGCGGGGCGCGATCGAGGAAAGCAAACCAGACACCGTGGCGTCCACACCGACAACCAGCTCGGGAGGGCCGACGCGTGGAGTGCCGTCCAGAGGGCGTGCACCCGGTCAGGCAGGGCCGCCGAGCGATTCGACCGTTCAGGGAGGTCGTCGTGTGCCGGATCCCGGTCGCACGTATCCACCCGCGGACTCTGTCGATACCGAACGGAGCGATCGCTCCGTCCCACCGGACTCAATGGTGAATATCGATCTGCTGAGGGAGCAGATGAACGCAGACAGCGTGGAGGTCGACACATCCGAGTCCACGGTACACGGAGGGGAGCGAGTTGAACTGGAACCGGACACGTCATCCATATCGCAACCAGATTCCGTGTCGGTGCGGGACACCATGGCCGTGCCCGATACGACAACACGTTCGGTTGTTGACTCGACCGCACGGGCCTACCGACCGATTGTGGATGTGTTGGCCTACCTTATCGAACGCTACCCGAACTCCAAGGAAGCGTCCAGAGCGGAGAAGCTGGGTGTCGCGCTGGCGACGCGCTTTAACGTGTTGCCCGATGAGCCGTCCACGAGGGCGGAAGATGCTGAAGAAGACGCGCCCGATGCCCCAAACGCCCGATCTCAGTCTCGCTCACAGCCAGCCAATCGCATGGAGCGATCGGTGCGACGCGACGTACGGCCTGACTCGTCACGCACGGATACGACGGGTTCACGGCTTGAGCGACGACAAGTGCGGTCTTCACCGTACGATGATGAACCCGATCGTGCGGACGCCGAGATCTTTCGATACGATGCGCGGCGTGATTCGAGTCGGGGCAGAGATACGACCGGGGCACCGTCTCCCGCACCGGTCGATTCGACGGACGCGTACGATTGACAGCACGTACGATGTCCTCCTTGCGTCTTCGATCGTCAAGGCTAGAGTCGCGGCCGCGCAGGTTGAGCCCTGATGCGGCCTGTCGATACGAATCACGGGCATAGCTACGTTTTCCAGGAACGCCCGATGTCTGCGAAACCCGTCAATTCCCTGCCTGCGTCCGTTGACAGCAGGAACTAAGGTGTGATAGACCTGGTTCGGTTCGGGCGCCGGGCGATACGTGCCGTTACGGACATGTCCCCGGTTTTTTACCGCATTTACCGATTGAAATCTTCTTTTTATGGCGCAGCCCGAGCGGAATCGAAACACACCGCGCCCTTCATCTTCAGACGACGGCTCGTCCAAGAATTCTGATCGCGGGCCTCGCTTCGCGTTGTGGATATACCTCGCCATTTTTCTGGCGCTGGTCGTTCACCTTTTCATTTACATGGGCGGCTCTGATGCCACGACGGTTGAGTATAGCCAGTTTCTCGATTACGTCGAACGTGGGTACGTTGAGCGCGTGGAGGTCGTCAATGATACGCGCATTCGTGGCACCTACGCTGAATCTGCCGTAAAGGAAGGTAAGGTCGAGGTGCCGTCGGGCGACGAAGGTCTGGTGTTAACGGACGGTGCGAGCGGGGAGGAGAAGCGCCGGTTCACGACGACGAAGCCGGATGATCACGAACTTACGCAGTTTCTCCGAGACTACAACGCGTCTGCTCGCGAAGCCGGTACCGAACCGGTTGCCTTCACGGCTGCGCAGGAGGAGGACTGGCTCGGCGGCGTCCTGATGTGGTTGATTCCCATCGGTCTGTTCGTTGCAATTTGGATTCTGTTCATGCGGCGCATGGGCCCCGGGTCTCAGGTTCTCAATATCGGGAAAAACAAAGCAAAGCTGTTCGATGCGTCCGAGGATCACAACGTCACCTTCGACGATGTCGCTGGATTGCAGGAAGCGAAGGAAGAGGTAATGGAGGTGGTCGACTTCCTGAAGAACCCCGAGAAGTTTACTCGGCTCGGCGGAAAACTACCGAAGGGGGTTCTGCTCGTGGGGCCGCCGGGTACGGGGAAAACGTTGATGGCGAAAGCCGTGGCCGGCGAGGCTGGCGTCCCGTTCTTTAGTATCTCGGGTTCGGACTTCGTCGAGATGTTCGTCGGTGTGGGCGCCTCCCGCGTACGCGATCTGTTTAAGAATGCCAAAGAGAAGGCGCCCTGTATCATCTTCATTGATGAAATGGACGCCATCGGTCGCTCGCGCGGCCGCAACTCCATGGTTGGCGGCAACGATGAGCGGGAGAATACGCTCAACCAGCTTCTCGTTGAGATGGATGGATTCGATTCCGACGCCGGCGTGATTATCATGGCGGCGACGAACCGACCGGACGTACTCGACTCGGCCTTGCTCCGTCCGGGTCGATTTGATCGGCAGATCATGGTTGATAAACCCGACCGGAACGCCCGGGAGCAGATCTTTGGGGTGCATGTCCGGAATCTCCTTCTTGGAGACGACGTGGACCTCGAAGTTCTCGCGGGACAGACGCCTGGATTTGCCGGCGCGGAGATAGCGAACGTCTGCAACGAGGCGGCCCTCCTCGCGGCCCGGAAGGACAAGGACGCGATTGAGATGAGTGACTTCGAGCAGGCGATTGATCGCGTCATTGCGGGTCTTGAGAAGAAGAACAAGATCATCTCGCCTGAAGAACGGGAGGTAATTGCGTTCCACGAGTCCGGGCACGCGATTGTCGGCTGGTTCCTCGAGAATACCGACCCCGTTGTCAAAGTCTCGATCGTACCGCGTGGTCTGTCTGCGCTCGGGTACGCCCAGTATCTCCCGGAAGAGCGGTATCTCTATTCCCGGGAGGCCCTGATTGATCGAATGACGATGGCGATTGGGGGCCGCGTTGCGGAAGAGATCGTGTTCGGCCGGATTACGACGGGAGCGCAGAACGACCTCGAGCGAATTACAAAGATGGCCTATGCTATGGTCGTCGACTACGGCATGAGTGAGGCCGTGGGACAGGTGAGTTTCAACATGAGTCAGCGCGAAGACTCACCCATGTTCGACAAACCATATAGCGAGTCGACGGCGGAGAAGATCGACGAGGAAGTGCGATCGATTATCGAGGAAGTACGCGAGAATGCGCGCCGACTGCTGATGCGGAAGCGCAGCAAGCTCGACGAGATGGCGCAGGCGCTTCTAGATCGGGAGGTTCTCGGCCCCGCGGAGTTGGTGGAGATCCTCGGCGAGCGCCCGCACGGCGAGTACGTAACCGTAAAGGGCGGCATCTCAACGTCGGACGGGTCCAGCGATGGCGGCGTCCCCGAAGTTCAGGCTGGCGCATCCATCCGCCAAAAGCAGGCGGATGATGCCGACCGCCCACGAGGCACGTCGGATGCCGACGGGGAAGCTGTGGGAGGTTCCAGTGAATCCAACTCCACTTCACATTCGGGCGAAACCAAGCGCAGCGAGGGGACGTAGACCCCAACCTGCAAACGAAACGGAAGCCTGCGAGGCAGGAGGCGGCGCTCAAGCGACGCCAACCCACCGACAAAAACTTCCGTCCTTTTGCAGTCCGGACGCCTGATGCTGGAGAGCATGTTGAGTGGTTCGCTTTTGCGACCGCGGCTCTCTTCGGCCCGGATCTGACGAAGAAGGCGAGTGATGCTCGCCTTTTTTTGTGCTTCAGCCTGAAAGGGCAATTGGTTTACCGGTATATATCGGTATAACGAATGGGCACCGGCTTCACGGCGTCTTCAGCCCCGAAATTATTGATTTGGTTGTCTCTTTACAGTCCGAGGCGAACCGATACGGGGGTGATCCTTTTATTCAAAAGCTGTACGGAGAGGTCAACGGCGCCTTCGCCACAAGCGGAGTCGTCAGTGGGCTATCCGCGAACTACGACACTCAAACGACGCGATCACCGTGCCGACGATACAGCAGCTGATCCGCAAAGGACGCAAGTCGAAGACCAAGAAAAGCACCTCGCCGGCGCTGGGTGATAGCCCGCAACGGCGCGGCGTATGTACCCGCGTGTACACCACGACGCCGAAGAAGCCGAACTCCGCCCTCCGCAAGGTTGCGCGTGTCCGGCTGACGAACGGCAACGAGGTGACCGCCTATATCCCAGGAGAGGGCCACAACCTGCAGGAGCACTCCATTGTGCTCGTGCGTGGTGGTCGAGTAAAAGACCTTCCGGGTGTGAAATACCACATTGTTCGTGGCGCGCTCGACGCCGCTGGTGTGGAAGATCGCCGGCAGGGTCGTTCGAAGTACGGAACGAAGAAGCCGCGCAGCTAAGCGCGCTGTATTCTCGCACTGTGCGGTGCGGGTGCAGGCCGTTCGGCGGAACCGTCCGTTGACCCTCGCGCCCGGCCCTTCTTCGGGGAGCCGCTCGTCTCGCACGCCCCTCGGGGTTTGGCGACCCACCGCGCAGCGCCCACATTATCTGTACCCCGCACGCTGGGGTGGGACACCTACTCCGGGCGTGCCTCACGATTGCCAACGACCACGTAGAACTTATGGCTAGAGACAAGGCAGCCAAAAAGCGCACCACGACGCCGGACCCCGTGTACCGGGACGAACTCGTTTCCCGGTTTGTGAACTCGATCATGCGCGATGGAAAGAAGAGTACCGCGCAGCGCATCATCTACGATGCGTTTGATGTGATAGAGGAGCGTACGGGTGAGCAGGGCATCGAGATCTTCAAGAAGGCCGTTAACAACGTTGCTCCCCTCGTGGAGGTGCGAAGCCGCCGCGTAGGTGGTGCGACGTATCAGGTGCCGATTGAAGTTCGCCCTGACCGTCGCGTGACCCTCGCGTTCCGTTGGATTATCCAGTATGCTCGGGCCCGCAAGGAGAAGAGCATGGTTAATCGTCTCGCAAGCGAGCTGCAGAGCGCAGCGAACGGCGAGGGCGGAGCGGTGAAGAAGAAGGATGACACGCACCGCATGGCCGAGTCCAACAAAGCATTCGCGCACTTCCGGTTCTAGCCTGGACGGCGCCCACAACCCCTTCGCACGTCGCTGGTCTGGTGATGCGCAGACGACCGGGTCTGCACATCCTGCTTCGCCTTCTCGAAGCGCCCCGATCGGTATAACCCACGGCATCCATCCCGGTGTGAGCGTGCCTGCGTTCGGTCCTCCCAAGGAGGAGGCCGCGCCCGGCACCCCAGCACTCATTACACAGGCAGCATATTATGGCTACCAGCAAAAACGAGAGCTTCCCGCTCGACAAGACGCGCAACATCGGCATCATGGCGCACATTGATGCCGGGAAAACCACGACGACTGAGCGTATCCTGTTCTATACCGGACGTCTGCACCGCATGGGCGAAGTCCACGACGGTGCAGCAACGATGGACTGGATGGAGCAGGAGAAGGAGCGTGGCATCACGATTACGTCGGCGGCCACGACCTGCTACTGGGACGATCACCGCATCAACATCATCGATACGCCCGGACACGTCGACTTCACCGTTGAGGTGGAGCGCTCGCTCCGCGTGCTCGATGGTGCGGTTGCCCTCTTTTGCGCCGTTGGTGGCGTGGAGCCCCAGTCGGAAACGGTCTGGCGCCAGGCCGATCGCTACGGCGTGCCGCGCATCGCGTTCGTCAACAAGATGGACCGTACCGGCGCCGACTTCGAGAAGGTTGTCGGTATGATGCAGGATCGCCTGAGCGCGAATCCGGTTCCGGTTCAGTATCCGATCGGCGCGGGCGACATGTTCCGTGGTGTGATCGACCTGATCGAGAACAAGGCCATCATCTGGGACGAGGAGGAAGGCATGACGTGGGATGTCATCGACATTCCCGAAGACCTCAAGCCCGTTGCCAAGAAGTGGCGCATCAATCTGCTGGAGAGCGTCGCGGAGTACGACGATGAGCTCCTGATGAAGTACCTCGAAGGCGACGAGATCGAGGCGTCTGAGCTCGAAGCTGTGATCCGCGAGGCCACCATCGCCCGCGACATCACGCCGGTCTTCGCCGGAACCGCGCTCAAGAACAAGGGCGTGCAGCGCCTGCTTGACGGCGTTATCAAGTATCTCCCGAGCCCCGACGACGTGCCGCCGGTGGAAGGACACCACCCGCAGGACGAAGACGAGAAGATCGTTCGGGCGCCGAACGAAGACGATCCCTTCAGCGCCGTGGCCTTTAAGATTGCCACGGACCCGTACGTCGGTAAGCTGACGTTCGTCCGCTGCTACAGCGGAACGCTCGAGTCTGGTTCGAAGGTCTACAACGCGACCTCCGACGAGATGGAGCGTGTCGGTCGTCTCATGTTCATGCACTCGAACGACCGTGAGGACATCGACATGATCCGCGCCGGCGACATCGCCGCGGTGGTCGGTCCGAAGAACCTCAAGACGGGGGACACGATTTGTGACCCGGATAACCCGGTCATCCTCGAGTCGATGGACTTCCCCGAGCCGGTCATCCGCATTGCGATCGAGCCGAAAACGAAGGCCGACCGCGACAAGCTGACGACCGGACTCGTGAAGCTCGCCGAAGAGGACCCGACGTTTAACGTGTCCACCGATGAGGAGACCGGCCAGACGCTGATCGCCGGCATGGGTGAGCTCCACCTCGAGATTATTGTGGACCGCCTCAAGCGCGAGTTCAAAGTGGAGGCCAACGTGGGTAAACCGCAGGTTGCCTACCGCGAAGCCATCACCAAGTCGGTCGACGAGCACTACACGCTCAAGAAGCAGACGGGTGGTCGCGGTCAGTTCGCCGAGATCTACATGGAAGTCAGCCCGAACGAAGAGGGCACCGGCTTCGAATTTGAAGACGAGATCGTCGGTGGTGCCATCCCGAAGGAGTTCATTCCGTCGGTGAAGAAAGGCATCCAGAGTTCGCTTGATCAGGGTCCGCTCGCCGGCTACCCGATCGAGGGAATCAAGGTCCGCCTGTACGATGGCGACTACCACGACGTTGACTCCGATCAGAACTCCTTTGAGATCGCCGGCCGCCTGGGCTTCCGCGACGCCGCCCGCCGCGCCAAGCCGGTTCTCATGGAGCCGATCATGGCCGTGGAGGTTATCACGCCTGATGAGTACATGGGCGACGTGATCGGTGACTTGAACAGCCGCCGTGGGCAGATTGGCAAGATGGGCCAGCGCAATGATGCGCAGGTCATCAACGCCAAGGTGCCTCTCAGCGAGATGTTCGGTTACTCGACCGACCTTCGCTCCATCACGCAGGGCCGCGCACTGTACACGATGCAGTTCGAAACGTACGAGCCGGTCCCGTCGAACATCGCGAAGGAAATCACGGACGAAGACGCCGTGGGAGCCGCTGCGTAACCGACCCCGCGCCGGGGTGTCTCACTGAGCGCACAGCGCACGAGGCACCCCGGTCGGCTTTCGGCTGCTCGACGGGTGGCGCGTTACGACGCACACGCCCCGCAGCCAACCAAGATTTGTAGTATCACATTACACTCCGAGTTTTTCACGACACACGCTAGACGCTATGGCGAAGCAGGCATTTGACCGAAGCAAGCCGCACGTCAACATTGGAACGATTGGGCACGTTGACCACGGGAAGACGACGCTCACGGCGGCGATCACGATTACGCTAGCCCGACGCGGCTTCACCGAAAAGGAGACGGCCTTCGACCAGATTGACAAGGCCCCCGAGGAGAAGGAGCGCGGCATCACGATCGCGACCTCGCACGTCGAGTACGAGACGGCCAACCGGCACTACGCTCACGTGGACTGCCCGGGCCACGCCGACTACGTCAAGAACATGGTGACGGGCGCGGCGCAGATGGACGGCGCCATTCTCGTGGTCGCCTCCACCGACGGCCCGATGCCGCAGACGCGCGAGCACATCCTGCTTGCCCGTCAGG